>CAYYZV010000093.1:0-8641 GCA_964476275.1 uncultured Roseburia sp. | reverse complement strand
AATTGAAAACATAGAAAGAATCAAAAATACAGATATATATGCGGATTATTTACAGGCAGTTTATCTTGCAGGTGTATTTTGGGCTTTTGTTTATGTTACAGCTCAGTACATTAGAATAAAAAAGAAAACGGCATTTGCAGTTCGGGAAAGAGGAAATATCTGGTTATGTGAGCAGATTGATTCACCTTTTGTAATGGGAATCAGAAAGCCTAAAATTTATCTGCCATTTTCTATTTCTGGTGAGGAGAAAAAATATATTTTGCGTCATGAGCGGGCACATATCGCGCATCATGACCCGCTTGTGAGACTTTTAGGAACGGCAGCTATTGTTTTACATTGGTGGAATCCGTTTGTCTGGTATGGGATTTATAAAATGAATCAGGATATGGAGATGTACTGTGATGAGACAGCATTGAAAAAAGCATTGCCGGAAGAAAAGAAGGAGTATTCTAAGATACTGCTTGCGTTTGCTGTAAAGCAAAGCGGACTGGCTGTAGTGTTATCTTTTGGAGAGTCTAATACAGAGATTCGTATTAAAAATGTGTTAAAGAAGAAAAGAAATAGTATGATGATTGCGGGTGCAGTGATTGTGGTTGTCCTTTTATGTACAATAGCTTTTCTGACCGTTCCGAAAAATGACAGGAAAGAGGAAAATCTAGCGAATATAGAAGAAGTTGATTCTGAGGAGGAACAGGGTGCATTATTAGAAACTACGGAGGAGCTGCAGAATTTACCGGCTAAAATGGATATTTATGGAGACTGGATGGTAAATCATATTGCAGGCAGTACCAGAGTGACCGCTTTAAGTGAAGAGGAACAAAGTAGTTTTCGTGAAGCAAGAATTGGTTATAATCAAGATTCTTATACATATTATAATAATCGCGGGAATTTTTCTGAACGTGCTGATATTGTAGAATATAAAAGTGAACTTGTTACCAAAGATGAGTTTACTGAAATGTTTCCAGGGGCTAGTTTTTCAGATTTAGCAGTAGACATGAATGAAATGTGGTATATAACTGTTGACTTCGGAGAAGATGTCAGCAGATTTGGAGATAACTTTTTTGTATATGATGAAATTGATATTATTATACAATATAATGGTGTGTTTTTCTGGGCACAGAAAATCGATGATCCTGGGATAGAAATGCAAGAGGGAGAATATTATTATGAAATCGCAACAGGATTTAAGAAAACTGTGGTAGAAGCATACGCAAGTGAAATTAGAACCCAGATTATAGAACAGGATTGGGCAGGTATTTCTGAAAAGATTTTTTATCCGATTACGATTGCAGGAACTATTTATCAAAATGCCGAAGAGTTTCTTGCCGAAGATTGGAATCGTGTTATGACTAAAGAATTTGTACAGAGTATCGAGGCAGAAAACTGTGAAAATATGTTCCATAACTGGCAGGGCATTATGATGGGTGAAACAGGAGAAATATGGTTTGCAGAGGTTTTAAATGACGATTTAGAGTCTCAGGGATTAAAGATTATAGCTATCAATGTTCCAGAACAGATATCGCACACGAATTTAAGTGTATTTGAGTCAGAACCATGGTATGAGGCATACAGGCAAATTATAAATAAGTGGACTATAATCGATGATGTTGGTGATTTTTCTTATTTGAAGCAGTATTTTGGAGAAGATTATTCCTTTGATAATTATTGGCTGTGTGATGTAAACAGTGACGGAGTTCCGGAATTTTTCTTGCATTCGGATTATATGAATATAACAGCCGTTTTCACTTATTATGATAATGAGATAAGATATCTTACCTACAATGTAATAGAGGGAATTAATAAAGAAACAGCAGAATTAATTATTTATGGACATTGGCATGGTGCAGGCGGTTCGGGTGAAAATGAATGGACTGCATATCAGATAACCAGCAATCAGGCGGTAAATTCTTTATATATTGATTATTATGATATAGAGGGGCTCGAAAAGCCGTACACAATTTATACACTTGATAATCAGGAGTATGAAAGACAGGAAAGTGCAGAAGAATACAATGAACTATACAAGATTCATATAGAGCCGCTTATTCCTATACAAAATTATGAGCATTACGATTTGGCGGACTTGAACGGTTTAAATGTGATTCAATAAAACTTATATGTTAAGGGACAGCAAATATAAAAACGGCTGTCTCTTTTAATTTCCAAAAACTTTTTTTGATATTTTGGAGAAGATGTGGTACAGTATTATGTATATGTTTTAACAAACAGTTTTATTGAACATGACAAAGGGGATAAATTTATATTTTTATAAGGTACGGAGTGAGTGAAAATGGAACAGCAGGAATATGGATTTCATAAGAAAAAAAGAATTGTAATTAAGATTGGTTCGTCCTCTCTGACACGGCCGGAGACAGGAAATTTAAACCATATCAAAATGATGCACTTAGTAAGAGAGCTGTGCGACATCAGAAACCGCGGAATAGATGTGTGTCTGGTTAGTTCGGGAGCAATTGCGGTTGGACGACAGACCATCGGTTTACAGGAGCGTCCGAAGGATGTCTCTGTGAAACAGGCATGCGCAGCAATCGGACAGGCGCAGCTTATGATGAGTTACGAAAAGCTTTTTTCAGAATATAATCAGGTAATGGCACAGGTATTGATGACCAAAAATACGATGGTGAATCCGGTAGCAAGAGAAAATGCGAAAAATACGTTTGAAGAATTATTCCGTATGGGTGTGATTCCGATTGTAAACGAAAATGACACAGTTTCAACATATGAAATGCAGTTCGGTGACAACGATACATTGTCAGCCATTGTTACATTTTTGGTAGGTGCGGATTTATTAATCTTATTATCTGATATTAATGGTTTATATACAGATGATCCACATACGAATTCAGAGGCCAAATTAATTGAAGTAGTAGAGCAGTTAGATGAGTCTCTCTTTGCAATGGCAAAGGGTTCTACGGGAAGTGATGTAGGAACCGGCGGTATGACAACGAAATTAAATGCAGCCAAAATTGCAACCGTTTCGGGTGCTGATATGGTCATTGCAAATGGAGAAGATGTGTGTATTTTACATCATATGTTGGATGACAGCTTTACCGGAACGGTATTTAAGGCAAATAAGGATGAAAATTTCTGTTTGGCAGATTTTATTACAGAAAAAATTGTTTAAAAGGTAAGGGTGTAAGAATGAAAAAAGAAGAAATTGATCGTATTAATGAATTATATAGAAAATCCAAAGCAGAAGGCTTAACAGAAGAAGAAAAGAAAGAACAGACTATTTTACGCAAGCGTTTTATTGCTGATATGAAGGGAAATGTGGCAGCACAGCTGAATAATATTGATATGGTAAATCCAGATGGAAGTATAGAGAATCTTGGAGAAAAATATGCTGCAAAGAAAAAATTGTCGTAGTTATTATAGAGAACTGCGCAATTCACTGACGGAAGAAGCAGTGGAGGAAAAAAGCAGGCTGATTTGCCGGAAGGTTCTTGACAGTCAGGAATATGAACAGGCACAGATTATTTTAGGATATTTTCCGCTTGGAAATGAAGTGGATTGTCTGCCGGTACTAAAGCAGGCATT
Organism: uncultured Roseburia sp.; assembly: GCA_964476275.1. Taxonomy (GTDB): domain Bacteria; phylum Bacillota; class Clostridia; order Lachnospirales; family Lachnospiraceae; genus Roseburia. The sequence goes on along the minus strand of CAYYZV010000093.1, from coordinate 5,086 downwards.
GGCAGAGGGCAAGCAGCTTGCACTGCCAAGAACAGCCGAAAATGGGCAGATGGACTTTTACGAGATACATAGTGTGGATGATGTAAAAGAAGGTACGTTTCATGTCATGGAGCCAAAGACGGATTGTGCCATACTGCTGCCGGAATCAGAAAAGGACAGCTCCAAAGACGTTTTAGTACTTGTTCCGGGTGTGGTTTTTGATAAAGAAGGAAACCGCTATGGGTATGGAAAAGGATATTATGACCGCTATTTTGCACGTTTTCCAAAGCTAAAGCGAATGGCACTGGCATATATAGAACAAATGGCAGATGAAAGATTAGCATGTCTGGACACAGATGTGAAAATGCATGCGATTGTAACGGATATGCAGAGAATTGATGTGAAAGATATGCATCTGTAAAATATAAGGCAATTATAAAATATAGTATAAAAATAAGAAGGTAAATAAAATGGAATTATTAGAAATTTGCAAACAGGCGAAAGCAGTAAAAGGAAGTATCGGTATTTTAGATACTACTACAAAGAATAAGGTTTTGAAAAAGGTAGCAGACGCTTTAGTAAGAGACTGCGGATATATCTTGAGTGAGAATATTAAGGATTTAAAAAATGGCAGAGCAAATGGGATGTCTGAGGGACTTCTTGACCGTTTGATGCTGACAGAAGACCGCATTGAGCAGATGGCGGAAGGATTAAGACAGATTGTGGCATTGGATGACCCGATTGGAGAAGTTCTGTCAATGAAGATTCGTCCAAATGGTCTTAAAATTGGCAAAAAACGAGTTCCATTGGGTGTAGTTGGTATTATTTATGAAGCCAGACCAAATGTAACAGTTGATGCGTTTGGACTTTGCTTTAAAACAGGAAATACAGTCATTTTAAAGGGCGGCAGTGATGCAATTCATTCAAATATTGCAATTGTAAATGTAATTCGTAAAGCTTTAAAGGAATTAAAGCTGCCGGAAGCAGCAATTTCTTTGATTGAAGATACAGACAGAGAGACAGCAGCAGCATTTATGAAGATGAATGAATATGTAGATGTATTGATTCCACGCGGCGGTGCCGGGTTAATTCGCGCAGTTGTAAATCAGGCAACCATTCCGGTTATTGAGACAGGTACTGGAAACTGCCATATTTATGTAGATGAGACGGCTGATTTAGATATGGCGGTCAATATCATTATGAATGCAAAAACACAGAGAATTGGTGTATGTAATGCCTGTGAATCCTTAGTAATTCACGAAAATATGGTAGAAAAGCTAGTTCCTGAATTATTAGTACGTTTGCAGACAAAGTCTGTAGAAGTACGCTGTGATGAAACAATTAAAGCGTGTGCAGATGCACAGGAAGCTTTAAAGGCAGAATTAATCAAAGCTGCCACAGAAGAAGATTGGGGTACAGAATATTTGGACTATATTCTCTCAGCAAAAACAGTTGCAAATATTGATGAAGCAATAGCCCATATTAACCGATACAATACAGGTCATTCAGAAGCAATTATTACAAATGACTACAATCATGCAGAGCAGTTCTTAAATGAAATTGATGCAGCCTGCGTCTATGTAAATGCGTCTACACGCTTTACAGATGGTTTTGAATTTGGTTTCGGGGCAGAAATCGGTATCAGTACACAGAAGCTTCATGCAAGAGGACCAATGGGCTTAGATGCACTTACAAGCACGAAGTACATTGTCTATGGAAATGGACAGACAAGATAGAGATTAGAAAAGGATAATTATGAAGAAACAGCAATTTGATTTGAAATATATTGATAAAAAAAATATTCCTATAGAAGAACCGGCCAGACAGTATTACTTTATGGATATTGCAAAAGACTATGTAGCACAGCTGACAGAGAAAAAGGGTGCTCCGTTGACATTTCATGTTACAACGTTCGGGTGTCAGATGAATGCCAGGGACTCAGAAAAGCTGGTGGGCATTTTAGAAAGAATCGGTTATGTCGAAGCAGAGAACGAGAAGGCAGACTTTGTCATTTATAATACCTGTACTGTCCGTGAGAATGCAAATAATAAAGTATATGGCCGCTTGGGATATCTGAGCGGATATAAAAAGAAAAATCCATATATGATGATTGGCTTATGCGGCTGCATGATGCAGGAGCCGACGGTAATCGAGAAAATCAAATCCAGCTATTCCTTCGTGAATCTGGTTTTTGGAACGCATAATATTTATAAATTTGCAGAGTTAATTGTAAATGCTTTGGAAGCAGGCCGGTTAACCATTGATATTTGGAAAGATACGGATAAAATTGTAGAAGATTTGCCGGTAGAACGAAAGTATTCTTTTAAGTCTGGTGTCAATATTATGTTCGGATGCAATAATTTCTGCAGTTACTGTATTGTACCGTATGTAAGAGGCAGAGAACGAAGCAGAGAGGCAAAGGAAATTGTCCGTGAGATTGAATGCTTAGTGGCAGACGGTGTAAAAGAGGTTATGCTGTTGGGGCAGAATGTAAATTCCTATGGAAAAAATCTCGATACGCCGATGAGTTTTGCTGAACTTTTACAGGAAATTGAACAGATCGAAGGATTGGAACGTATTCGCTTTATGACCTCGCATCCAAAGGATTTGTCAGATGAATTGATTGAGACAATGAAGCATTCAAAGAAGATCTGCAATCATTTCCATTTACCGTTGCAGTCCGGAAGCAGCCGGATTCTTAAGATTATGAATCGTCATTACGATAAAGAGCATTATTTGGAGTTGGTTCGTAAAATTCGCGAAGCGGTACCGGATATTGCGATTACAACGGATATTATTGTAGGATTTCCAGGTGAGACGGAAGAGGATTTTGAGGAAACAATGGATGTAGTGCGTCGTGTAGAATATGACAGCGCATTTACCTTTATTTATTCGAAACGTACCGGAACACCTGCTGCAAGTATGGAAGAACAGGTACCGGAAGAAGTAGTAAAAGAACGTTTTGATCGCCTTTTGAATCTGGTACAGGAAATTTCAGCAAAAAAAGCCGGTGCTTTAACCGGACAGACACTTCCGGTACTGGTAGAAGAAGTGAACGAGCAGGATGCGGCACTTGTGACAGGTAAATTGACGAATAATTCGACCGTGCATTTTAAAGGCACAGCGGATATGGTAGGCACGATTCAGAATGTGCGCTTGAATGAATGTAAGGGATTCTATTATATTGGTGAAGTTGTTTCGTAACCGCTCACACATGGCCAGTTATATTGTCTTATTTTTTTATGAAAACAGATAAAATTCTCTTGAAACAAGAACGTATGTTTGGTATAATCTTTTCATAAGGTATCGGGAGCTGAATTGGCAAATGATAGCTAAGTGAAAGAAAAATGAGGCAGGGCAGACTATGTATTCATATATAAAAGGGATGTTAGTAGATGCAGAAGAGAATTTAGTTGTACTTGAGGCAGGTGGTATTGGTTACAATATTTATACCACCGCCCAGACCTTTGATTATCTTCCGGCAGTGGGGGAAGAGTTGAAATTGTACACCTATCTGAATGTCAGAGAGGATGCAATGCTGCTATATGGCTTTTTGACAAAGGACGATTTAAAGGTTTTTAAATTGTTGCTGGGTGTCAGTGGTATCGGTCCAAAGGGAGCTTTGGCAATTTTATCTGTTATGAGTCCGGATGATTTGCGTTTTGCGGTATTGGCAGAGGATGCAAAGGCAATTGCGAAAGCACCGGGGATTGGTGCAAAAACAGCACAGCGTTTGATTTTAGAACTCAAAGATAAACTGAGTTTGGAGGATGCATTTGAACAGAAGCTTGCAAATGAGAGTGTAAAAGCAGCACCAAGCCAGTTAAAAGGAATTAAAAATGATGCGGTGCAGGCACTGGTGGCGTTAGGTTATTCTTCATCAGATGCATTAAAGACGGTTAATGCAGTTGAAATTACAGAGGATTCCGATGTGGAGGATGTATTAAAAGCTGCCTTGAAGAATATGGCATTTATTTAGGAGGAGTCCATGGAAAAGCGTGTTATTTCCACACAGGTGATGGAAGAGGATATTAAAAATGACAAAAATCTAAGGCCTCAGACTCTTGACCATTATATTGGACAGCAAAAAGCAAAAGAAAATTTAAAAATATATATAGAAGCTGCAAAAGGACGAAAAGAAGCATTGGATCATGTGCTGTTTTTCGGACCGCCTGGGCTTGGAAAAACGACTTTGGCAGGTATTATTGCAAACGAGATGGGGACCCATATGAAAGTAACTTCAGGTCCGGCCATTGCAAAACCGGGAGAAATGGCGGCTATTTTAAGTAATTTACAGGAGGGAGATATCCTTTTTGTAGATGAAATTCATCGTCTGAACCGTCAGGTAGAAGAAGTGCTGTATCCGGCTATGGAGGATTATGCAATTGATATTTTAATTGGCAAGGGTTCTTCTGCCCGTTCCATCCGATTAGACTTACCGAAGTTTACGCTGGTAGGAGCTACCACCAGAGCGGGACTTTTGTCAGCACCACTAAGAGATCGTTTTGGTGTCATTCATCATTTGGAGTTTTATACAATTGATGAATTAAAAACAATTATCATTAAGTCTGCTGAGAAATTAAACGTAGAGATTGATGAAGAGGGTGCATTTGAACTGGCAAGGCGTTCGCGCGGAACCCCTCGTCTGGCGAATCGTTTATTAAAGCGAGTAAGGGATTTTGCTGAAGTGAAATATGATGGAAAGATCTCAAAAAAAGTAGCTTCTTTTGCGTTGGATTTATTAGAGGTAGATAAGCTGGGTTTAGATCAGAATGACAGAAATATTTTAATGACAATGATTGAAAAGTTTCAGGGTGGTCCGGTGGGCTTAGATACACTGGCAGCGGCAATTGGCGAGGATGCCGGAACGATTGAAGATGTATATGAGCCGTATTTGGTAAAAAACGGATTTATTATACGTACACCAAAGGGACGTGTGGCAACAGAATTAGCTTATAAGCATTTTGGAATTGCAATCAATAAATAGTTGGGGTATACTATATATTGTTCTAAGGTATCCGTAAGTTACTGGTCATGTGTGAATAATAACTTACAGATACGATATACAGGAGAAGAGAGGGAGGGAAGCAGAATGTCTGAAAAAACC
>CAYYZV010000092.1:0-8814 GCA_964476275.1 uncultured Roseburia sp. | reverse complement strand
TCCATTAAAAGGGCAAAGGGTATTATTATGAAAATTACAAAATCAGAATTTGGAAAAACCAGCGCCGGCGAACTTGTTACTCTGTTTCACTTAGAAAACAATTCCGGTGCATATGTTGAAATCCTTGATTTCGGAGCGCGTATCCACAAACTCGCAGTTCCTGACAGAGACGGCATATTAAGAGATATCTGCTTAAGTGTTGCCAACATAGCAGATTATGAAGCAGATAAAGCTTACTATGGTGCTATTTGCGGACGTGTAGCCAATCGTATCTGTGAAGGACGTTTCTCTTTAAATGGTACAGATTATCAGCTGGCTGTTAATAACGGTCCAAATCACCTCCATGGCGGTAATATCGGTTACAGTCATAAGGTTTGGAAATCAGCTGTAAAAGACGACAAATTGGTGCTCACCATGGTATCTTTTGACGGCGAAGAAAATTATCCGGGCAATCTGACTTTAACAGTTACCTACAGCTGGTCAGAGGATAACGAAATTGGCATTTTATATGAAGCTTGCACTGATAAAGACACACTTTTAAACGTAACAAATCATGCTTACTTTAACTTAAATGGGGAAGGCAATACCACTATTTTAAACCATGAACTGTTTATTGATGCCGATGCCATTACACCGGTAAATGAAAACCTGATTCCAACAGGTGAACTGCTCCCTGTAGCAGGAACTCCTTTTGATTTTAAAACTCTTCGTACCATCGGTAAATTTATGGATTCCGATCATCCGGCATTTGCAGCTTGCGGAACTTATGACCACAACTTCGTCGTAAACGGTATGGGATTAAGAGAAGCTGCCATTTTACAGTCTAAAGAAAGCGGTATTCGTGTAACCTGTTTTACTGACCAGCCAGGCATTCAGATTTATGTTGCAGCAAATCCTTCTGATTTCACTGGAAAATATGGTGACTTTTATCCGGCCCAGGCAAGCGTATGTTTGGAAACACAGCACTATCCGGATTCCATTCATCACGAAAACTTCCCAAGTATCGTTTTAAAAGCCGGCGAGTCATTTAGAAGTAAAACATTGTATCATTTTTCTAACTTTCAATAAATTTGTACGAATTTTTATACACTTTTTTACAAATTATCACTTGTAAACCACCTCTTTTTGTATTAAAATGAAAAAAAAGCTATTAACGGATAGCAAAATGATTTCTAATTTTAATTTATAAGGAGGAACTAATTATGGCATACGTAATTTCTGACGCTTGTGTAAGTTGTGGAACATGTGAAGCTGAATGTCCAGTAGGTGCTATCAGCGAAGGTGGCAGCCAGTACGTTATCGATGCAGATTCTTGTGTAAGCTGCGGTACATGTGAAGGTGTCTGTCCAACAGGAGCAATCGCTGCCGAATAATAGTTATTGTTCACGTGTGAATAGTAACGAATAATATTCACAAAACATATGAAGGTACGAACAGGGAATCCAAATGGATTCCCTGTTTTTTGTAATTGGCTCTGAATAATTACATTTTTCACTCTATTGCCTTTTCTTTTTTCTTAAATATACCTTTCTTCTTAGGTTTTTTCAAATTTTCCCGAATTGCTTCATCTAATTTACGGAATCTCTCTTCCTCAGCTTCCTCACGTTCTCTCATCAGATAGTTCATTTCCTTAATTACCTGTTCTCCGACCTCTTCACTGATGTACTTGCTCAACTGTTCGTTATTCGCTGCAATCGCTTTTCCCACAATCTCAGTCATAAGCTCCGTAAATTGTGCCATACGGTCTGTATTATCCAGAATACTTCTTTCATCCTCCTTATGTGTCATCATAAGGGGACCTTTATATAGTATCTGAGACTGTTCTAAATCCTCCTCTGGGAACTGATAATCCTTATTGCCATTATGTATAATCATGCGAATGGCTTTCAGCTGATAACCTTTTTCCTTCAGCTCCTTAATCTTCATAAAATCGTCAATATTTTCTTTTGTATAGTAACGGTGGCCCATTTCATTCCGGGGAATGACCAATTCCAATTCCTCTTCCCAGTAACGCAGCACATGAGATTCCACGTTCACTAAAGTAGCAGCGTCGGAAATCATGTAACGTACCTTTTCCATTGCTTGTCCTCCTATTAGATTGTCATACCGGCAGCTGCTTTGTTCCTATACAATTATCACTACCTTTCCTATATATTATAACTTTCTCCCTTTTCCGACACAACGAAAATCGGTCGACTTCTTTTGACAGAAATCGACCGACTGTATCTTAATTTATCTATTCTCTTGTCTTTCAAGGTTGGCGAACTTGGTATACTCTGCCAGCCATGCCAGCTTAACCGTACCAATTGGACCATTTCTCTGCTTTGCAATAATAATTTCAGAAACACCCTTATCATCCGTATCATGATTATAATAATCATCTCGGTAAATAAACATAACCACATCGGCATCCTGCTCAATCGCTCCCGATTCTCGCAAATCAGAAAGCATTGGTCTATGATCCGGACGCTGTTCTACTGCTCGCGAAAGCTGAGATAACGCAATTACCGGCACAGATAATTCTCTTGCCAATCCCTTTAATGAACGGGAAATTTCGGATATTTCCTGCTGGCGGGACTCTGAACCCTTACCTGAACCTGACATTAACTGTAAGTAGTCAATAATAATCAGTTTTAAGCCATGCTCTAATTTATACTTACGGCATTTGCTTCTCAGCTCTGAAATAGAAATACCAGGTGTATCATCAATAATCAGCTTTGAATTACCAATTACTCCGGCACCTTCAATCAGCTTTTCCCAGTCTGCATCAGAAAGATTACCTGTTCGAAGTAATTGAGCATCTACATGTGATTCCAGTGAAAACATACGATTTACCAGCTGCTCCTTTGACATTTCTAACGAAAAAATTGCTGTACACATATCTTCACGAAACGCCACATGCTGGGCAATATTTAACACAAATGCCGTTTTGCCCATTGAAGGACGGGCTGCTATCAGAATCAAGTCCGAAGGCTGCAAACCGGCTGTACGGTAATCCAAATCACTAAACCCTGTCGGAATACCTGTTACATTGCCGTCTCTTTTTGCGGAATTTTCGATTTTCTCCAAAGCATTCATAACAATCTGGCGGATTGGTACGAAATCGCCGTTTCCGCCTCTGGATTGAATTAAATCAAATACCTTTTTTTCTGTCATATCCATAAGTGTTTCTACAGATTCCTGACCTGAATAACACTCATTTTCGATTTCCTGATTCAGTTTAATCAATCTGCGGCGCACTGCATGATCTTTTACAATCTTTGCATAATACTTTATATTTGCCGAAGTTGGAACCGCAGTAATCAAGTCTCTCACATAATCCAGACTTGCAATTTCCGCCGGAACGTTTTTTTCTTTTAATTTATTCTGTAATGTGACTAAATCTACTGGAAGTCCGCTATTAAACAATTCTACCATCGTATCAAATAATATTCCATACTGCTGATGATAGAAATCCTCGCTAATAAGCATTTCGTTGGCAGTCATGATAGCGTCTTTATCCATAATCATAGAACCAATCACAGACTGCTCAGCCTCTAAACTGTGCGGCATAATTCGCTTAATAAGCGTTTCTTCCATGATAGTCCTCCTAGCTCTCTACAACATGAACTGTAAACTTTCCAGTTACCTTCGGATGAAGTTTAATCGGTACCTCTGTCATTCCAAAAGAACGGATCGGTTCAGAGAGCTGCATTTTCTTTTTATCTAATTCTAAACCAAGCTGTTTCTTTGCTTCTGCTGCAATTTCTTTTGTAGAAACGGAGCCAAAGGTTCTTCCGCCTTCTCCGCCTTTCATTTTTACTACAACTTTTTTATCTTCTAATTCTTTAGCCAGAGCAAGTGCAGCTTCATAATTTTCCTGTGCCACCTTATCTGCATGCTGATTCTGTAATTTCAGATCATTCATATTTTTTGAATTTGCTTCTACTGCCAATTTCTTAGGTAAAAGTGCATTTCTGGCATAACCGTCATTTACTGTTACAATTTCACCTTTTTTTCCTAATGCTTTTACATTTTCTAATAATATAACTTTCATAGTGCTGTTATCTCTCCTTCACTTATCATTCTATCCAAAGTATCCTGAATGGTACGCTTTGCATGCATTACAGAACAATCTCTAAGCTGGGCACCCGCAATATTTAAATGACCGCCGCCGCCCATTTTTTCCATAATAACCTGTACATTAATTTCATCAATTGAACGGGCGCTTATGTAAATCTTATTCTGATACTCTGTAATAACAAAAGATGCTTTCACACCCACGATATTCAGTAACTCGTTAGCAGCCTGCGCACCTACAACGGTAGGGCTCTCCACCCCCTCTGACGGGCAGATGGAAATAGCGAAAATATTTCTGTAAATCTCTGCATGGCGAACCGCTTCTGCTCTTGCTTTGTAAGCACTCATGTCTTCTCGAAGCATCTTGCGCACGCGGGTCATCTCCGCTCCTGCTCTTCTTAAATAAGCTGCAGCTTCAAAGGTACGCACACCTGTCTTAGTATTAAAATTATTTGTATCAATCAAAATACCTGCATAAATACAATCTGCCTCCGCAGGCTCTAATTGGATATTTTGCGTAAAATATTGCAATACTTCTGCAATCATTTCACATGCGCTGGACGCATACGGTTCAATATAAGATAATACCGGATTTTCAATTACCTCACTGCCCTGTCTGTGATGGTCAAATACACAGATCGTATTGGTACGCTTTAAAAGCTCCGGACATTCCGTATAGCTTGGTCTATTCGTATCAACTACCATAAGCAATGTATTTTTATTTGTAATCAGCAGCGCTTCTTCACTATTAATAAATAAATCTGCCGGATATCCATTCTCAGGTGAAAAACACTCTACTAACGGACGCAGGGAAGCTGTAATCTCGTTCAATACAATCTGAGCCTTTTTGCCCAGCTCTCTGGCTGCACAATACACACCAATCGCCGAACCCAGCGAATCTACGTCACTGATATTATGACCCATAATTACCACATGCTCACGGCTTTGGATAATTTCACGCAAAGCATGCGCTTTTACTCTGGCTTTTACCCTTGTATTCTTCTCTACCTGCTGTGTCTTGCCACCGTAATAAGATACTTCTTCTCCTTCTTTTACTACAACCTGATCACCGCCGCGGCCAAGGGCAAGGTCAATGGACATACGGGCATACTCATAATTCTGATTATAGCCAATCCCCTCTGCACCAATACCAATACTAAGTGTCACAGCCATTTCGTTGCCGACTTTTACTGTCTTCACGTCTTCAATCAAACTGAATTTGTCTGCTTTCAACTGTTCCAAATATTTATATTTGAAAACCACAAAGTATTTATCTTTTTCAATTTTACGAACCAGCGCATCTATTTCAGAAAAATATTTATTAATCTTTCGGTCAATCAATGCCACTAACAGTGAGCGCTTTACATCCTCAATACTGTCTAAAGCCTCTTCATAGTTATCAATATAAACCAAACCTGCAACTAATTTCTGTTCTTTATTTTCCTTTATATATCGGTTAATCTCTGTCTCATCAAACAGATAGATTGCTGTCAAATATTCTGAACTGTCTGCTCCATCTAAAATCGCACTTCCTTCTGTCAATTCTGAAAAATACAGCCTCTTCATAGACACGCGGTATGCTCTTTCCTGAAAAACCATGTTCATAGATTCTACCGGCGTACTCTTCTGAATCATTTCCTTTGTCAGCGTTGGAAACAAAGCCGAAATAGATTTATGGTAGCCTTTTGCAATTCCTGTTACTTTAAAAAACTGTTCGTTGCACCATAAAATCTTCGCGTTGTAATCCAGCAATGCATAAGGAATTTCAAATTCATTGAGCAGCTGCTTTTGTACCGTTCCATACGAAGCAGCAAAACCTACCAACTCCTGTGTCAGCGTTGGCTTATATTTTCGGTAAAACAACACCATCATTAACGCATAAAATGCAATAAAGCCTGTGAACATGGCCCCAACTACGACATCTCTTATATATACGGCTCCGCTAAATACCACCAATGGCAAAATAAGCACCATCGGCAGGTAAATATATTTTTTCAGCGTTCCTTTAATCTTTATTGAAGACTTCATCCCACACCCCCAATACCATTTTTAATTTCTATATTTTTACCTTGACATATCTTTCCATTATTAAAAATAGATATATGCAATTATAACATTTTCTGTGCCTAAGGAAAAGTCCTATTTTAACAGCAGACTATTCTGTCCATGTAGTCAGGGGGTTTTCTAATCTTTGCAGTTCGCTTGGTCTGGTTTCAAAACTATATTTTTCCAACATGACATTATCTATAATAACCCTAACCTTCCCTTTGCTTTTCCAGTTTTCACGAATCAATTTTACAAAATTAATTTCCGGACTCAATTCTGTCTGAACACAGGAATATTCTCCCGCAGGCAGTATTTCTATCATAGGATATTCATTCTGACAATTTAAAACTTCGAGGAAAAAACGAATGCTAATTGTTCCATTCTCATCCAGTTCCAAAATCTGACCTGCCGGCAAAATCGGAAATAACTCATTTTTTTGCGCCGTTTTATAAATTTCTGACACTTTAGAAACCATTTTTTTTATATCCAATTCTCCCGTATAATAATCTGTTGTTATTATCTTCCGCTCATCAAAATGGCGAAAATAAATTCCCTTTCTGCCTGTAAATTTCTTGTTTTCTTCGATATTTTTTAACGAACTTTCTATATACTTTAAGTTATTCTCCATCTCCCTGATACGCTTCTGTGCAACAATCCGCCCCTGCTCCAACAATTTTTGGGATTGAAGGTTTCCATTTTCGTCCATATAAGCTGCCATTTCTTTTAGGGAAATCCCTAACTGAATACATAAAATAATTTTATTTAATAAAGGAAGCTGCTCTGCCGAATAATATCGATAATTTGTTTTTTCATCAACATAAGCCGGTTTTAATATGCCTAATTTCTCGTAATATCTTAAAGAATTTATATTAATTCCTCTTAATTTTGCAAATTCACTAATCAAAAAATAATGATTCATTTTTTCTCCTTTCTCTTGACTCTATTATTATAACAGGGTTTAACATTGGATAAAAGAAAAACAAACAGAAAGGAAAAAATATGAAAACAAAAGAAACCGCAAAAACACAGGACCTCGGTTCCGGAAGTATTCCAAAGCTTTTAGCACAATTAGCAATTCCAGCCATTGTAGCACAAGTTATTAATCTGCTTTATAACATTGTAGACCGAATTTACATTGGTCATATTCCGGAAGTGGGTGCTGCTGCTCTTACCGGTGTAGGTTTATTTATGCCTATTTTAATGCTTATCAATGCTTTTGCGATGATGGTCGGAAGCGGTGGTGCTCCTCTTACAGCTATTGCAATGGGAAAGGGCGAAAATGAAAGAGCAGAAAAAATTATCGGCAACAGCTTCACCTTATTACTTATTTTTGCAGTTATTTTAACAGGTCTCTTCTATATAACTGCTCCAACACTGCTCCGTCTTTTTGGTGCCAGTGATGCAACGCTTCCATACGCAGTGGATTATGCACGAATTTATAGTTTAGGAAGTGTCTGTGTTTTAATTGTTATGGGTATGAACTCCTTTATCACAACACAGGGATTTGCTAAAATCAGTATGATGACTACTGTAATCGGTGCCATCATTAATATTATTTTAGACCCTATTTTTATCTTTGGGCTGAATATGGGTGTAAAAGGTGCTGCTTTAGCTACTGTTTTAAGTCAGGGGGTCGGAGCATTATGGGTTATCCGTTTCTTAACCGGCAAGAAATCTACTCTGCGTTTACGCAAAAAGAACCTGAAATTAGACCCTGAAATTGTAAAACCTTGTCTTGGACTTGGTATTGCAACATTTGTAATGCTTGCTACTGAAAGCTTATTATCAATTAGCTTTAATACCAGTCTTTCCCGTTACGGAGGCGACCTTGCTGTTGGAGCGATGACAATTCTTACCAGTGTCAGCCAGCTAGTTACTATGCCTTTGCAGGGTATCTGCCAGGGCGGACAACCAATCATCAGTTTCAACTATGGTGCAGGCAACCCAAACCGAGTAAAGAAAACTTTTTACCTTCAATTTGCTATCTGTATCTGCTACACAACCTTATTCTGGGCTGTCTGCATGTTTGTGCCGCAGATTTTTGCACAAATTTTTACAAGCGACCCTTCATTAGTGGAATACACTGTATGGGCAATGCGTATTTATTTAGCAGGTATTTTTTCAATAGGCTTCCAGATCAGCTGCCAGCAGAGTTTCATGGCACTCGGACAGGCAAAAATCAGCTTATTCCTTGCCTGCCTTCGTAAGATTATCTTACTGATACCGCTTATTTTCATTTTACCAATGTTCTTTGAAAATAAAGTATTTGCGGTATTCCTTGCAGAACCGGTCAGTGATATACTTGCAGCAACCATTACAACAATTGCATTCTTCTCACAATTTAATAAGATTTTGAATAGTAACAGAGAAAAGTAAATTTCATTTCTTAAAAGCCTCTCATCTGTGATAATTTGGCAAAGAGAGGCTTTTTATTATATGACAAAAAAGCCTCTAAGCATTGATTCTTCAATACTTAAAGGCTTTATTCATTCACTCATTTTACAACTAAGAATTAATCACAAACATATGGCATCAATGCTACGTGACGTGCTCTCTTGATTGCTACTGTAAGAGCTCTCTGATGTTTTGCACAGTTTCCTGTGATACGACGTGGAAGGATTTTACCTCTCTCAGAGATGTATCTCTTTAATTTGTTTGTATCCTTGTAATCGATTACGTTATCTTTACCACAGAATACACAAACTTTTT
>CAYYZV010000091.1:0-8853 GCA_964476275.1 uncultured Roseburia sp. | reverse complement strand
AGCAGACATTACAGCTTGCGCAGTATGTATTTAAGTCACAGTTCTCTGTTGACTATAACCACGCGTTCGCATCGTATGTATTAGTATTGCTGCCAGTACTTATTGTTTATGTATTTGCACAGAGATGGATTATGAACGGTGTAGTAGCAGGTGCAGTAAAATAGTTAGTAGTTTAGTTATGAAAATTTATAGAGACATTTGGAGGCAGTATGGTTAAAAATTGGTGGAAAGAAAGTATTGTATACCAGATCTATCCTCAAAGCTTTAAGGACTCCAATGGCGATGGAATAGGAGATATTCAGGGAATCATTGAAAAACTGGATTATTTGGAAAATCTGGGTGTGAATGTGCTTTGGATATCTCCTATTTGCGAATCACCATTAGATGATAACGGGTACGATATAGCAGATTATCAGGCAATCCATAGTCGTTATGGAACAATGGCGGATTATGAGCAGCTTCTTAGTGAAGCTCATAAGAGAGGAATCAAAGTATTAATGGATTTGGTTGTAAACCATACATCAGACGAACACAGATGGTTTACAGAAAGTAAAAAATCTGTAGATAATCCATATCGTGATTATTATATTTGGAAATCGGCAAAGGACGGAAAAGAACCAAATAACTGGGGTTCTATTTTTGGCGGTTCCGCATGGGAATATGATGAAACAACCGATATGTATTATCTGCATTGTTTTTCGAAAAAGCAGCCGGACCTTAACTGGGAGAATCCAAAGGTGAGGGAAGAAGTCTTTAATATGATGAAATGGTGGTGCGATAAGGGAATCGATGGTTTCCGTATGGATGTTATCAGCATGATTTCAAAGGATCAGAGATACCCGGATGGAGAAGTAAAGGATGGTCTGTATGGGGATGCAGGACCATACTATTTCCATGGACCACGCGTACATGAGTTCCTTCAGGAAATGAATCGTGAGGTTCTTTCCAAATATGATATTATGACCGTTGGTGAGACATCAGGAGTTACCGTAGAAGATGCGAAGTTATATGCCGGAGCGGATAGAAATGAGCTGAATATGGTATTCCAGTTTGAGCATGTCGGAATTGGTGACGGTGCATATGGTAAGTGGACAACAGAACGTTATGATTTTATGGAATTTAAAGAAATTATGAATCATTGGCAGGAAAAGCTGGATGATGATACATGGAACAGCTTATTCCTTGATAATCATGATCAGCCAAGATGTGTTTCAAGATTTGGAAATGACAGCAAAGAATACCGTGAAGTTTCAGCAAAAATGCTTGCAACCTGTATACATATGATGAAGGGGACTCCATATGTATTCCAAGGCGAAGAATTGGGTATGACAAATGCTTACTTCGATGATTTATCTCAGTACCGCGATATCGAAAGCTTACAGTATTATGAGGAATATACAAAAGCCGGATGCATCGATCCGGAGACGATGATGAAAGCGTTACAGCTTCGAAGCAGAGACAATGCACGTACTCCTATGCATTGGAATGCACAGAAGAATGGCGGTTTCTCAGAAGGAGAACCATGGATTGGCATGAATCCAAATTATGAAACAATTAATGCCGAAGCACAGGTCGGAAAAGAAAATTCGGTATTTTCTTATTACAAAAAATTAATTTGGCTTCGTAAGAATCATGAAATTGTTGTTTACGGCAGTTATAAAGCAATTGAACGTGAAAATAAACAATTATTTGCTTATGAAAGAGAACTAAATGGTGAAAAACTTTTAACGGTATGTAACTTTACAGATGAAACAGCAGAGTTTACTGTGCCGGAAGATTTCAAATTAGAAACAGCAGAATGCTGGATTTCAAATACAGATAGAACTGTTTTTGAACAGAAGATGGAATTAAAGCCATATGAAGCCTTTGTATTAAGGAATGTATAGTATTTTGGCAATATAGAATAAAGCGATTGTGCGGTTATGTACAATCGCTTTATTCTATGTATTCGGTGATTAAAAAGATGCCTGATAATGCGTAGAAGAGGAGGAGAATAAAAGATGAAGAAAAAATGGTGGCATGAAAAAATGGCATATCAGATTTATCCAAAAAGCTTTAAGGACAGCAACGGAGACGGAATTGGAGATTTGCGCGGAATTATCGGAAAGCTTGATTATTTAAAGGATTTGGGTATAGACATTATTTGGATATCACCAATTTATCAATCTCCATTTGTGGATCAGGGATATGATATTTCTGATTATTATGCACTTGATCCTGTGTTTGGAACGATGGATGATATGGATGAACTTTTGTCAGAGGCAAAGAAAAGAGACATGTATATAGTTATGGATTTAGTGGTAAATCATTGTTCTGACAAGCATGAATGGTTTCAAAAAGCAATCAAAGATCCTTATGGAGAATATGGTAAATACTTCTATATCAAAGAAGGAATAGATGGAAATCCGCCATGTAATTGGCGTTCTTATTTTGGTGGAAGTGCGTGGGAGCCGGTGCCGGGATATGATAATCTTTATTATTTACATTTGTTCGCAAAGGAACAGCCGGACCTTAATTGGGAGAATCCCAAAGTAAGAGAAGAAATTTATAAGATGATTCGCTGGTGGCTGGAAAAAGGAATAGCAGGTTTCCGTCTGGATGCAATTATCAATATAAAAAAAGATACTGGTTTTTCAAATTATCCGGCGGATAGAGACGATGGCATGTGTTATGCAGGTATTGCAATCGAACAGGCAGAGGGAGTACATGATTTTTTACAGGAAATGAAGAGAGAAACCTTTGATCCGTATCATGCATTTACCGTAGGGGAATTGTTTAATTATAAAGCAGAGGAATTGGAGAAATTTATTGGAGAAGACGGCGATTTTGATGCTATTTTTGATTTTGGACCAAATTTAATTGGCGGAAGTGAAGAGGGATGGTTTGCGCAAAAGAAACCTACTGCAAATCAATTTAGAGACGTGGTTTTTGAAAGCAAACGTAATTCTCAAAAGATAGGTATGATGGCGAATATAATCGAAAACCATGATGAGCCGCGAGGTGTAAGTCACTATTTGCCGGAAGGAGATATTGACGAAACCAGCAAGAAAATGCTCGGCGGTCTTATGATGATGGTACATGGACTTCCATTTCTGTATCAGGGACAAGAGCTGGGAATGACCAACATGGTATTTGAAAGTATTGATGATGTAGATGATATTAGTACAAAAGATCAATATAAACTGGCACTGGAAAATAGCCTTACAGAAGAAGAAGCGCTTAAGGCTGTAGCAAAGATTAGCCGTGATAATACGAGAGTTCCAATGCATTGGAATACAGAAAAGAATGCGGGATTCACAACAGGAAAGCCATGGCTAAAAGTAAATCCAAATTATGTTGAAATCAATGCCGAGGATCAGATGAGACGGGAAGACTCTGTCTTTTCATTCTATAAAAAATTAATTGCACTTCGCAAAAATGAAGAATATAAAGAATGTATCGTATATGGAGAACAGATCCCGGTTTTTGAGAAAATCGATAATCTGATGGCATTTTATCGTGCAGGTGAAGAAAAAAAACTTTTGGTAATTGCAAACTTTCAAAAGGCAGAACGTGAGATAGAAATTCCGGATAAGATAAATGCTATTTTGATAAATAACTATAATAATGTAGAAATGGAAAGTAAGAAGATTGTACTGAAATCTTACCAGTTTCTTGTGGCAGAAGTGAAGAAATAAAGTGTATTTTTAAGAAGTGAATAATAAAATTATAAGCTTTCAAATCTAAATAGATTTGAAAGCTTATAATTTTTTTGTGAAAATAATATAAAATCTTGGTACTTATTGACATTGAAATACTCAAAAAAAGTGTTAAAATGTTAAGTTGGAGATTTTATAATCGCAGCGGAAAATAGATTATTAAATTTTGCAGAGGAGGAATAGAAGATGTTTTTGTTATTCTTTTTTGTTTGGATTGTATTTAACGGAAGAATTACAACAGAAATTGTCGTAATAGGTTTGCTGACTACTTTGGCAGTATTTGCATTTTTCTGTAAATTCATGGATTACAGTTTGAAAAGAGAGTTATTGCTTTATAAAAGAGCATTGTTTTTTTTGGAATATCTGTATTTGCTAATGAAAGAAATTGTGAAGGCAAATCTTGCAGTTACGCACATGATTTTAACTCAGAAAGAGGTTATGGAGCCGGTAATCGTTACATTTAAAACAAAGCTTCAGACAGAGACTGCGAAGGTGATGCTGGCAAATTCTATCACTCTGACACCGGGAACCATTACGGTTTCATTGGAGGAGGACGAGTTAGTGGTTCATTGTCTGGACAAGAGTCTTGCGGAGGGAATAGAGAGTTCATCCTTTGTGGAAATGCTTGAACGGATGGAAAGGAGCAGTGTGAAATGAGATTAGTACAGCAGTTTGAGTGGATATTTTATATCATGCTGATAATTCTGGCTATTATGTTTATTTTATGTCTGATACGTGCAATTATTGGTCCTAGAATAGCAGACCGTTTAGTAGCGGTAAATATGATCGGTACCATGGTTATGGTCAGTATTTCTATTTTAGCAGTACTGATGGAAGAGGGATATCTGGCAGATATTTGTCTGATTTATGCAATGATTAGTTTTTTGGCGATCGTTGTTCTGACGAAGGTATATACAGGAGTCTATAGAAAGGCCAAGGATACAAAAGGAGGAGCAGCAAATGAGAGTCATTGAATGGGCACAGTTTTTAATTGGAACAGGATTTTTAATCGCAGGTTTATGTGTGTTTGTAGTGGAATTGATAGGTATTTTCAAATTTAAATATGTATTAAACCGAATGCATGCAGCGGCTATGGGAGATACATTTGGAATAGGCATTTCCTTGCTGGGATTAATTATTTTATCAGGATTTAATTTCCTGTCTTTAAAGCTGGCATTGGTAATTGCATTCTTGTGGATGGCTTCACCGGTGTCTTCTCATTTGATTTCACGTTTAGAAGTGATTACAAATGAGCATTTGGAGGATTTTTGTGAACAAACTGTGATAGAAAGTGAGGAGGAAAAATGATTATATTAAAATATATTCTGCTCATATTTCTAGTAGTATGTGCCATATCAGTTAGTTTTTCGAAAAATTTATTAAATTCGATTATTATCTTTATGTCATACAGTCTGATTATGTCAATTATCTGGAGTTTATTAGAGGCACCGGATTTAGCGGTAACAGAGGCAGCCGTAGGAGCGGGAGTAACAAGCTTATTGTTCTTTATGACATTGAGAAAAATTCATGCAATGAGGGAAGAAGGCGAAGAGAATGAGTAAACTCGTTTCAGAGGAAGAATACCAAAAGAAATGGCTGAATCGCATCACCCAGTGGATAAGAGGGGAAGCAGATCCTTATCTTGGAAATATAGAGATGCAGGAGCAGGGCGAATATGTGCCAAATGCAAAGGTTCTGGAAAAGCATAAAGCGGATCAGGAACGTGTGATAGAAAAGGTATTCGATACAGAGCATAATAAATTTTATAAACGATTCTTCAGTTTTTATAAAGTGACAGCAGTGGTATGTTGTATTGCATTGATTGCAATTTTACTGTTGGCAGTGTCTTATCTGCCGCCGGTCGGAGATGCTTTAAATCCGGTAAATAATGAGGTTGCGGCGAAGTATATCGAAGACGGTCTGCAGGACACGGGAGCGGTGAATATTGTAACGGGCATGATTTTGGATTACCGTGCATTTGATACCTTTGGAGAATCCAACGTGTTATTTATAGCGACTTGTACGGTTTTAATTTTAATGCGGAATGATAAAAAAGAAGAACCGGATAAAAAACGTAAAGGGGAAAAACCGACCTACGAATACGAATTGAAATCAGACAGTATTCTGCAAAAAATTACAATGGTTTTATTCCCGATTATTGTTATTTTTGGTATTTATGTTATTTTGAATGGTCATATTTCACCGGGGGGAGGTTTCTCCGGAGGTGCCATTATAGGTGCAGGATTGATTCTTTATGCGAATGCATATGGTTTTGAAAAAACACAGAAATTTTTCACCGAAAAGACATATAAATGGATTAGCTTTAGTGCATTGACTTTTTATTGTCTGGCAAAGAGCTATTCGTTTTACATGGGTGCACATCATTTGGAAAGCGGTATTCCGCTTGGAACACCGGGAGATATTATTAGTGCGGGATTAATTCTGCCATTAAATATTTGTGTTGGTCTGGTTGTGGCATGTACCATGTATGCGTTCTTTGCACTGTTTAGAAAGGGAGGATTTTAAAAGATGTTTGGACCAAATCTCCTTTTAAATATAGAAGAAGCAGTTGCGATGATCTTGTTCGGAATTGGATTTGCAAATTTGCTTTTTCAGAAGAATTTGATTAAAAAAATAATTGGCTTTAATATTATGGATACAGCAATTTATCTTTTTCTGGCAGAAAAGGGATATGTCACCGGAAGAATTGCACCAATTATTGTAGATGGAATTCAGGAAGTAGAGATGTATATCAATCCGATTCCAAGCGGTCTGGTGCTGACAGGAATCGTTGTATCAGTGTCAGTCAGCGCATTAATGCTGTCACTGACGATAAGACTTTATCAGAGATATCATAGTCTGGATTTGGATGAGATCTCAGAGAGACTCAGAAAGGAGGGCTTGTAATGCAGTTTGTACAAAATGTGCCCTTTTTCTCGATTATGATTTCCATGTTTTCAGGAATTGTTTCATCGGTGCTGCCGGGTAAATATGCGAGACGTTTGAATACAGCTATGATTACGGCAGTTGGAATCATGTCGCTTTGGCTGCTTGCTTTTATGGTGCAGTCTGACATAGGCAGTTATACCTTTATGATGGGACATTTTCCGGCACCTTGGGGCAATGAAATTCGAGCAGGGGTATTAGAGGCAGGAATGGCATTGTTTGTTTCTGCAGTTATGCTTTTATCGATGCTGGGCGGCAGAAAGAAGCTGTTTGACGAAGTAGAATTATCGAAGCATAATATTTACTACATACTTGTAAATTTGATACTAAGCTCTTTGCTTGCTTTGATTTATACAAATGATATGTTTACGGCATACGTATTTGTAGAAATCAATACAATAGCGGCATGCGGTCTGATTATGATCAGACAGAATGGACGAACCATAGAAGCGGCAGTAAGATATATGATTATGAGTCTGCTTGGTTCCGGTTTATTGCTGCTTGGAATTTGTATGCTGTATGATTTAACGGGTCACCTTTTGATGTCAAATATCAAAGAGCAGGTGGCGTTAATTATGCAGGCTGAAACTTATCGTGTGCCTATGCTGATTACGATTGGTATTATAACGGTGGGAATTGCGATTAAAAGTGCGCTGTTTCCATTTCATGCATGGCTTCCGGATGCTTACGGATATTCTACTGTATCATCTGCGGCGATTTTATCCAGTCTGGTATCAAAAGGTTATATTTTCCTTTTGATTAAGATTTTTTACAGAGTGATTGGCTTTGAATTTATTGCGGGAAGCCACATTTTAAATGTGCTGTTTTTCTTTGGACTCTGCGGAATGATATTTGGTTCAGTCAGTGCAATTTGGGAGAATGATATTAGACGAATGATTGCGTTTTCTTCCGTAGCGCAGATTGGATACATTTATATGGGATTTGGCTTGGGAACAGAAGCCGGTATGGTGGCAAGTATCTTCCATATCTTATCTCATGGAGCAACGAAAGCACTTTTATTTATCGCGGCGATCGGACTTACAGATGTATCAAACGGAAGCCGTAAGTTTATTGATATTACAGGTGCTGCATACCGTAATAAAATTGCAGGCATAGGATTTGCAATTGGGTCCTTTTCAATGGTAGGTATGCCGATTTTTTCGGGTTTTGTAAGTAAATTTTTATTTGCGGAAGCTGCTGTTAACGCAGTGTCATGGAGAATGCTCCCGACATTGATTGTTCTTGCAGTCAGTACGATTTTAAACACGATTTATTTCCTGAAAACGGTACTTCGTATTTATATACCGGTGTCTGCTGAGGATGAGAAGCAGAAAGGATTTTTCCGAGTTGTGTGGAAAGAGCAAAAAATATATACAGTAACAATTATTCTGTTTATTGTGTTAAATCTGATATTAGGCATGAATTCAGAGCCTATTATCCAGTTGATTCGAACAGGATTACACAATTTTATGTAGAAAAGAGGGATGAAAATGGAGCAATCCATTATGATGATGTTAGCGATATTTATTCCGATTCTTTGGGGGCTTGTACTTCTTTTGAAGCCGGAATTTAAAAGCAGAAAAAATTTGCTTACAGTAACAGGGGCAGGTCTTGTAGTAACAGGAATTTTGGCTTGTATGGTAATTTTCGGAGGAGAGGCAGAGCTGTTGTTATTTTCTCTGGGAGAGAAAATGAACATTTTCTTCCGAATAGATGATGTTTCTAAATTATTCGCTGTTGTAGTTACGGTTGTCTGGATTCTTGCAGGTTTCTACGCATTTGAATATATGAAGCATGAAAAAGAAGAAAAACGCTATTTTGGGTTTTATCTTATGGTGTTTGGCGTGCTTCTGGCATTGACTTTTGCCGGAAATGTAATAACCTATTATCTGTTTTATGAAATGATGACCTTGCTTTCTATGCCAATGGTTCTTCATTCAAAGACAAAAGAAGCACTTATGGGAGGTTTAAAATATTTGTTTTATTCCCTCTTTGGTGCATACATGGTATTGTTTGGAATTTATTTCTTAAACAAGTATGCATTGACGCTGGATTTTGTGGCAGGAGGCACACTTGATATGAATGCCGTTGCCGGAAATGAAAATTTACTTTTGGCAGTAGCATTTGCAATGATTTTAGGTTTTGGTGTAAAAGCGGGAATGTTTCCGCTGCATGCATGGCTTCCGACAGCGCATCCGGTAGCTCCGGC
>CAYYZV010000090.1:0-8863 GCA_964476275.1 uncultured Roseburia sp. | reverse complement strand
CAGAAAGAGCTGAAAAACTCTTCAAAGCATCTGAAGAAGCTGCTAAGGAAAGATATGAACATCTCTTGAGAATGGTTGAGTTATACAAATAATTTACCGTTGTTGATTGAGTAAATAAGTAATTGTGGGCGCAGCACAATATGTGCTGTGCCCCTTTTATAATCTAATATTGCTTCGCAGAGGTTATTTAATATTGGAAAATAACTATCATCGTAACTGTTCAGTTCCTTCCAGTTACGATGCAAAAATCCCATTGCCGAAGGCAATGGGATTTTTGCACACTTATTGCGGATAAAGCAGATGAGATTCATCAATGGAATACAACGTATTTTCCAAATAGCGTTTTGCTAAATAGTTTGCCATTCCAAGATTCATATCCAGATAGTTGCCGCAGTCTTTGGCACTTGCACCCGGTACTTCGTCATGGAAGTCACGGATGAATTCATACATTTCAATCATTAAATCAACAATATCTTTAGATTCATAATCTCCGGCTAAAAGCAGATAAAAACCAGTACGGCAGCCCATTGGTCCAAAGTAAATCGTTTTTTCTTTGTAGACAGGGTGATTGCGTAAAAAAGTGGCTGCCAAATGCTCGATAGTATGCATTTCAGCAGTATTCATAACAGGCTCGTCATTAGGAGAAGTCATACGCAAATCAAAAGTAGTGATAACTTCATTTCCTACATGGTCTTTTCTGGAAACATATACTCCAGGCTCTAATTTAATATGGTCAATGGTAAAACTTGCAATTTTTTCCATAAATAATCCTCCTAATAAAAATTTAACAAAATATCGATATTGTCAATATCGTGTACAGTAACAACTTTATAGTATTTTGAGATTTTCGTCAAGGAAAACAACGGTTGGGTTCTGTATCAAAATTTGCTATAATAAAAAGAGATTTGCATGCAAAGGAAGGAATGCCCTGCGCGGTACAGGCAACGGAATTGATTTGGGAAGCAGAACGGACAGTTCGAATCGGATACTTAGGCTATGAGTGTTTCATTATATTATGATGGAGGAAGGCATAACTCCGATCGAATATATGAGAGAACATCCAGAGTGTCTGGTAGCAGGTGTTTCGGCACAAAATGCATACGAAACAGATATTATGCTGGTATCTGGAAACCGAAGGGTCCTGCTTGCAGAGGACACAGAGATTAATGCGGATACCTTTACCGAGGATGTAAGCGAGGTATTTCATGCAGGTATGAATGGACAAATAGAGAAACCGATTGATACTGCACTGATTTATAACATTCTGCAAAAGCTGGTGGAAGAAAAGGGCAGCTTGCAAAGCAATAGCTAGTTGTGGTATCATATTAATAAGTATGCGCTAATGGAGGGAAAACCTATGAGATGGAATAAATATACAATAGAAACCACTACAGAAGCAGAGGATTATATGAGTTCAATGCTGATGGAGTTAGGGATTGAAGGTGTGGAAATTGAGGACAAGATTCCACTGTCAGAAGACGAACAGGCAGACATGTTTATCGATTTTTTGCCAGAGCTTCCACCGGATGATGGTGTCAGCTATGTCAGCTTTTATGTAGAAGATGACGGCAGTGATGATACAGAGCTTTTAAAGCAGGTAAAGATTGCTTTAGAAGACCTGCGCAAGATTGTAGATGTTGGAAGTGGAACCATTACTTCAGATCAGACAGAGGATTTGGACTGGATTAATAACTGGAAAGAATTTTTTAAATCTTTCTCAATTGACAATATTTTAATTAAACCAACTTGGGAAGAATTAAAGGTAGAAGATCAGGACAAGATTTTAATAGAAATTGATCCGGGTGTATCTTTTGGTACCGGAAAGCATGAGACAACCCAGCTTTGTATTAAGCAGCTGCAGAAGTACATTGGTGGAGAATATCAGAATCCAAAGGTATTGGATGTTGGATGCGGCAGCGGTATTTTATCAATTGTTGCATTAAAGCTTGGTGCCAGAGAAGTAATCGGTACAGATTTGGATGCAGACTGCATTACTTCTTCTGAGGAAAATATGGCAGTGAATCATCTTCCAAAAGAAGCAGGAATCTTTTACCGAGGCAATCTGATTGATGATGTGGAATTGCAGGAAAAGGTAGGTACAGAGGAGTATGAAATTGTAGTAGCGAATATTTTGGCTGATGTCATTATTCCAATGGCTCCGGTCATTCCGGCCCGCTTAAAAGAGGGAGGCTATTTTATTACTTCAGGAATCATTGATTTCAGAGAGAATGATGTGAAAGAAGCGATTGAAAAAGCAGGACTTAAGATTATCGAGATCAATCATCAGGGTGAGTGGGTAAATATTACTGCCCAGAAAGTAGAGAAATAAGCATGTATCAGTTTTTTGTAGAAGAAGCTCAGATTTCGGAAGCAGATGTAAGAATTGAGGGCAGTGATGTCAATCATATAAAAAATGTACTGAGAATGAAATGTGGTGAGAAAATCCGTATCAGCAGTACCACGGGCAGAAATTTTTACTGTATGGTTTCAGAAATCACAGGGGAATATGTTCTGGCGGATATTTTAGAGGAACTTCATGAAGATACAGAGCTTCCAAACCGAATCTATCTGTTTCAGGGGCTGCCAAAGAGTGATAAAATGGAACTGATTATTCAAAAGGCAGTGGAGCTTGGAGTATATGAGATCATTCCAGTAGCGATGAAGAATTGTGTAGCAAAGCTGGAAGAGAAAAAGGCGGCTTCTAAGATTGCCCGCTGGCAGGAGATTGCAAAAAGCGCGGCAAAACAGTCAAAACGCAGTCTGATTCCGTCAGTACAGATGCCATTATCCTATAAGCTGGCAGTAAAGCAGGCCAAAGAGCTGGATGTCATTTTGGTGCCTTATGAAAATGAAAGAGGAATGCAGGCCACCAGGGAGATCATGTCCGGCATAAAAAAAGGACAGACAATCGGGATTTTTATTGGACCGGAAGGTGGCTTTGATACATCTGAGATTGATTTGATAAAAGAAGAGGGACACTTGATTTCCCTTGGCAATCGTATCTTAAGAACAGAAACCGCAGGACTGGCTGCGCTGTCCATGTTGGTTTATCAGTTGGAGGATTAGAAAGAGGATGCAGGCATATTTAGATAATTCAGCTACTACACGATGCAGTAAGCGTGCCGCAGATATGATGGTGAAGCTTTTGACGGAGGATTTCGGAAATCCTTCTTCCATGCATATGAAGGGTGTAGAGGCAGAAAATTATATCAAAGAAGCAAAGAAAAAAATTGCAAAAACATTAAAAATAGATGAGAAAGAAATTGTGTTTACTTCAGGAGGAACAGAGTCGAATAATATGGCATTAATTGGCGCAGCTTTGGCAAATAAGCGGGCTGGAAACCACATTATTACGACAAGCATTGAGCATGCGTCTGTTGCTGCTGTGGCAGCTTATTTGGAAGAATTAGGCTTTCGCGTGACTTATCTGAAGGTGGATTCGGATGGTCTGATTTCTTTAGAAGAGTTGAAAGAGGCTGTGACAGAGGAAACGATTTTGGTTTCTCTTATGATGGTAAATAATGAAATCGGTGCAGTAGAGCCGATTGCAGAGGCTGCAAAAATTATAAAGGCAAAGAATCCAAAGACCCTGGTGCATGTAGATGCGATTCAGGCATATGGAAAGTACCGTATTTATCCGAAAAAGATGGGAATTGATTTACTTTCTGTCAGTGGTCATAAGATTCATGCGCCAAAAGGCACTGGATTTTTGTTTATTCGTGATAAAGTAAAAGTAAAACCACTGATTTACGGCGGCGGACAGCAGAAGGGCATGCGTTCCGGAACGGAAAATGTACCGGGCGTGGCAGCTTTAGCTGAGGCAGCAGAAGAAATTTATGAAGATTTTGATAAAAAAATCGATCACCTGTATGCATTAAAAGAACGGTTTATTTCGGGATTGGAAGGAATGGAAGGTGTGACAGTAAATGGTAGAACGGGAAGAGATTCTGCACCGCAGATTGTCAGTGTTAGTATCGAAGGAGTGCGCAGTGAGGTTATGCTTCATACATTGGAAGACAGAGGTATTTATGTATCTGCCGGAAGTGCCTGTGCTTCGAATAAACCGGCAGTGAGTGCGACTTTGACAGCTATCGGATTAAAAAAGAATTTATTGGATTCTACGATACGATTCAGCTTCTGTAAGGATACCACAGAAGAAGAAATTGATTATGCATTATCAGTGATGCAGGAAGTGATTCCCAAATTACAAAAATATACAAGAAAATAAAGATGAAAGGTTTACCGGAACGGTAAATAGGGAAAAAATGTACAAATCATTTTTAATTAAATATGCAGAGATTGCAATTAAAGGAAAGAACAGATACTTATTTGAAGATGCACTGGTAAGTCAGATTAATGGTGCATTGAAGAAAGTAGACGGCGAATTTAAGGTCCGCAAGGAGCAGGGCCGTATTTATGTTGATACAACGGGCGAATTTGATTTTGATGAGACGGTAGAGGCACTTACGAAGGTGTTCGGTATCGTAGGTATTTGTCCGGTAGTGTTATTAGAGGATGAAGGTTTTGATAAACTGGCAGAAGAAGTTATTTCTTATATCGATAAGGTATATCCAAATAAGAACTTTACATTTAAAGTAAATGCCCGCCGTGCAAGAAAGAATTATCCAATGGAATCCATGGAAATCAATGCAGCGATGGGAGAGCGTATTTTAGAGGCATATCCGGAAACCAGTGTAGATGTACACAAGCCGGATGTAATGATTACAATTGAAATTCGTAATAAAATCAATCTGTATTCTACAGTTATTCCGGGACCGGGCGGTATGCCGGTAGGAACCAATGGAAAAGCAATGTTATTGCTTTCAGGCGGGATTGACAGTCCGGTTGCAGGCTGGATGATTGCAAAACGAGGTGTTGCTTTGGATGCAACCTATTTCCATGCGCCTCCATATACATCAGAGCGTGCAAAACAGAAAGTTGTTGATTTGGCTAAAATTGTGGCAAAATATTCAGGCCCAATCAATTTACATGTTGTAAACTTCACAGATATTCAGTTATACATTTATGAGCAGTGTCCACATGAAGAATTAACTATCATTATGCGCCGATATATGATGAAGCTGGCGGAGCATTTTGCAAAAGAACAGAAATGCTTAGGGTTAATTACAGGAGAAAGTATTGGACAGGTAGCAAGCCAGACGATGCAGTCTCTTGCGGCAACAAACGAAGTATGTACCTTGCCGGTATACCGTCCGTTAATTGGATTTGATAAACAGGAAATTGTAACAATTTCAGAAAAAATTGATGCCTATGAGACATCGATACTGCCGTTCGAAGACTGCTGTACGATTTTCGTGGCAAAGCATCCGGTTACAAAACCAAATTTAAATGTGATTCATAATGATGAGAAAAAGCTTTCAGAAAAGATTGATCAGCTGATGCAGGAAGCAATTGATACGGTTGAAGTGATATATGTAGAGGGATAAGTGAAAATAAAATAGAATGTGCCTTTGGTACATTCTGCGCCGCCGAAGCGTCGCATCTGCGACATATACAGTTGCTTCGGCGTGTGCATTTTATGGCGCTTTATTATGCCGTATCATGACATAAAAAAGCGCCACAGAACTCTCTGTGGCGTAAAATTTAAACCAGATATGGTTTTAAAACTTCCAGAACATCATCTATATTAGCTTCTGCATGGATAGCTAAGTCGATAGGTTTTGATAAATCTAAGCTGAAGATACCCATGATTGACTTTGCATCAATAACGTATCTGCCGGAAATTAAGTCAAAATCAAATTCAAACTGAGAAATGGCATTAACGAAAGACTTAACTTTGTCAATAGAATTTAAAGAAATCTGTACTGTCTTCATGTGTTTAACCTCCTTAATTGCTTTAAAACGATAATTGTTCAATGTTTTATATCTTCACAAATACTTGAATTCATAATTTATAGTACTGGTTTTTCTTGGAAAAGTCAACAAAAAGAATTATAAAGTTTTGTATAAATTTCCGAAAAAAATGTAAAATTTATAAAAAATGTTTAAATAATAGGACAAAAGAACTAGAAGGGAATGATTGGAATGTGTAAAAGAAGAAAGGCTGCGCTTCATAATTTAGGGTGCAAAGTAAATGCATATGAAACGGAAGCAATGCAGCAGTTATTGGAAGAAGCGGGGTACGAAATCGTCCCTTTTTGCGAATATGCGGATGTCTATGTGATCAATACCTGCTCGGTGACAAATATGGCGGACAGGAAGTCCAGACAGATGCTTCATAAAGCGAAGAAACAGAATCCGGAAGCGGTAATTGTAGGGGCAGGCTGTTATGTACAGACGAAAGAAGCGAAAGCCTTGGTTGATGAGACGATCAATATTGTGATAGGAAATAATAAAAAGTCAGAGTTGGTAAAATTGTTAGAAGAATATGAGCAGACACATAAAAAATGCAGCAGCATCACAGACATCAATCATGAAAAACAGGAATATGAAGAGATGTTTTTAGACCATACAGCAGAGCATACCAGAGCGTTTATTAAGGTACAGGATGGTTGTAATCAGTTCTGCAGTTATTGTATTATTCCTTTTGCAAGAGGAAGAGTACGCAGCAGAAAATTAGAGGACGTGATGTCAGAGATCACAAAGCTGGCAGAAAATGGATTTAAAGAAGTGGTTTTAACAGGAATCCATTTAAGCTCTTATGGTGTGGATACAGGAGACAATTTATTACATTTGATTGAACAGGTGCATACGATTGAAGGGATTGAGCAGATTCGTCTTGGAAGTTTAGAGCCGCGTATTGTAACAGAAGAGTTTGTGAAAAGCTTATCAAAGCTTAAAAAAATTTGTCCGCATTTTCATCTGTCACTGCAAAGCGGATGCGATGAGACATTAGTGCGGATGAACAGACGTTATAATACAGCAGAATATGAACAAGGATGTAAGATATTAAGAAAATATTTTGCGCATCCGGCAATTACGACGGATGTCATTGTGGGATTTCCAGGTGAAACAGAGGAAGAATTTGCGGTTACAAAAAAATATTTAGAGCAGATTCATTTTTACGAGATGCACATTTTTCCATATTCTAAAAGAGAGGGAACAAAGGCGGCAGTGATGAAAAATCAGGTGCCGGAACCAGTAAAAAAAGAACGAAGCGGAGTGCTGTTAGAATTGGGCGAGCGAATGTCCAAAGAATTCAGAGAGTACTATGTAGGACAGGAAGTGACAGCACTTATGGAAGAGAGCTGGACATTTGACGGTGAGCAGTATTACATTGGTTATACAAAGGAATATGTAAAAGTAGCAGTAAAAACAGAGAAAGATTTAACCAATCAATTTGTAACGGGCAGAATCGAAAGATGTCTGACTCAGGATGTCTATCTTATAGGGGTTGAATTTTAAGACGAACTATATTAAAATATGGGGTAGCAGAAGATCGAAAATGTAGTTATTGTTACTGGTCACGTGTGGACAGTAACTCAAAAACGGCGCAGATAAAGAGGAAACTATGCAGAATATTAATAACACACAGTTTTTTAAAGTTGAAAAAGCACCAGAATTACAGATTGGTGACGTGATTAAAATTGTACATCAGGCCTTAGTGGAGAAAGGATATAATCCGGTGAACCAGATTGTAGGATATATTATGTCTGGTGATCCCACCTATATCACAAGCCATAACAATGCCAGAAGTCTGATTATGAAGGTAGAGCGTGATGAATTAGTAGAAGAGATATTAAAAGAATATATCCGTAATAATAATTTATAAGAGGACAGGCAGAATGAGAATTTTAGGTTTGGATTTTGGTTCAAAAACAGTGGGGGTTGCAGTGAGCGACGCGCTCTTATTAACTGCGCAAGGAGTTGAGATTGTCCGCAGACAGTCTCCGAATAAATTGCGTCAGACATTAGCTCGTATTGAAGAAATTATCAAAGAGTATGAAGTAGACCGCATTGTTTTGGGATATCCTAAGAACATGAATAATACAGAGGGCGACCGATGTGAAAAAACAAAAGAGTTCAAAGAAATGTTAGAAAGACGTACCGGTCTTTCTGTCATTTTATGGGACGAACGTTTGACGACTGTAGCAGCAAATAATTATATGATGGAGAGCGGTGTGCCCAGAGAAGAACGTAAAAAATATGTAGATGAGATTGCGGCTATTTTTATTTTACAGGGATATTTGGACTATCTTAGTCTTCGTAATCATTCAGTACCTGAATAATTACGATTCGCAAATCCATTAAAAAATAAAGTAGGCTTAAGTCGCATATTGCAAAGTAGAATAATTAAGGAACAGGACAGTATGGAAAAAGTAGTATTTGTAGATCCGGAAACAAAAGAAAATATCGAATTTTTCGTCATTGAAGAGACACAGATTAATGGAAAAAAATATCTTTTAGTGACTGAAGAAGAAGACGGCGATAGTGATGCATATATTTTAGAGGAACTGGCAAATGATAAAGATGACATCGTATACGGCATGGTAGAGGACGATGCAGAATTGACAGCACTTGGTAAAGTATTTGCAGAATTGATCGACGACACCGATATTGAATATTAAAAACGGAAATAAGTTGGAGGTAAAAACTTGAAACAAAAAGAAACAACTTCAAAGCTTAGAATTATCCCACTGGGTGGTTTGGAGCAGATTGGCATGAACATTACTGCCTTCGAGTATGAAGACAGTATTATTGTCGTGGATTGCGGATTGTCATTCCCGGAAGATGATATGTACGGAATCGATTTGGTAATCCCTGACATTACTTATTTAAAGGATAACATTGATCGGGTAAAAGGATTTTTTATTACACATGGACATGAAGACCATATCGGGGCCATTCCTTATGTATTAAAGGAAATTAATGTGCCGATTTATGCGACAAAGCTGACTGTCGG
>CAYYZV010000089.1:0-8974 GCA_964476275.1 uncultured Roseburia sp. | reverse complement strand
CAATCTTCATTTTAAAACCTGCAATACCTATTTGACATTCTTCATTTCTTCTGTCAGCGAATCATTTATCCGCATACCGTTATCCTCCTTTCCTTCAAAAAATGAGCATAAAAAAAACACCTCTAAAGAGATGCTTTTCTTTAAAATTGTTCAATCCCCTGTGTTTAGGATAATAACCAGTCAATCAAGTACAGAGACTTGATTCCATCATAAGAATTAATATAATTCCTATCCATTGACAATACAATTTTCTCATAATTATCAGGTATCATACGCAATGGTCTAAGCTCTCGTTCACGAGTTTCATAAGACTGCATGCTTTCTGTTACTTGGATATATAACTTATCATTTGGTTTTTCTGCTACAAAATCAACTTCTGTTTCTCCTACTTTTCCAATATAAACATGGTAATCACGTCGAATCAGCTCTAAGAACACGATATTTTCAATAATATGACCTCGATCTGCATCACGATAGCCAAGCAGCATATTACGAAAACCCATATCAATTATATAGTTCTTTCCTAATGTTTTCAGCAGCTGCTTACCTTTCACATCATATCTGCCAACAGGGTAAAAAATATATGCACTATGCAGCATAGAAATATATCTATCTACCGTTTTGCCTGCAACATTTTTTCCTTTTCCATTCTGAATGTCACCTTCATTCGACAAAACATTGCCAATACTGTTTGGAGAAGTAATGCTGCCGATATTAGAACAAAGGAAAAGCACAATTTTTTGCAGCATTCCCTGATCAGTCTGATTGTTACGCTGAAAAATATCACGAAGCACTACAGTAGAAAAGATACCTTCCAGCGCCTGATTACTTCTCACTTCATTAAATTGATATTCTCTCAAAATTGGCATTCCGCCAAACTGAAGGTATTTCTGAAACTTTTCTTCTATCGAAACAAAAGTATCAAATTCATAAAAATTCAAAAATTCTTTAAACGACAATGGCAGCATACGAATTTCTACGTATCTGCCCGAAAGTAAAGTAGAAAATTCTGTAGAAAGCAAATATGCATTAGAACCTGTAATATAAATATCCACATCATAATCCAATCGAAATGATTCAATTGCTTTTTCCCACTTCTCCACAGCTTGAAGCTCATCGAAAATCAGATAAACCTTTCCATTTTTGGGTATATGTTCGCTGACATAATCATAAAAAGCAAGGTAATTCAATAGATTTCGATAGCGCAGAGATTCCAAGTTCATATGAATAATATTGGCATCACTTACTCCACTTTCCAATAGATATTGATGAAACAAATCTAAAAGGGAAGATTTTCCACATCTGCGAATACCAGTAACAATCTTAACTAAATCCACATCTTTATTCTGAATGAGCTGATTTAAATATTCCGGACGATTTATAAGTTCAGCCATAATGCACCTCCTACTAATTTTCTTATCTTTATTTTACTCTAAAACCTATATAAGTCAATAAGTTTTCGACTTACAAGTCTAAAACTATATAATTTATTATAATTTCCAACTTGTAATTCTAAAAATTTGTAAATATCAAAGTTTTTGACTTACATTTTAGTAACTATCTTTATTTCTCTCTGCATACGCTTTCTTCTATCCTTGTCACATAGCCCCAAAAGTAAACGATACATATAGCCAAACGGTAATAAAAACTTGTGTTTAGAAACAAATGCATAGTTCTTTTCAATCACTTTTGCATCTGGGAAAATCCGGCTCCAATAATACTTAAGCTTTGATTTCCTGCCGCCTTTCGTTCGAAACTTATTGACACGATTTTCGATTCCTCGCTCTAACGTGCCATATACACCCGAAGAAAGATAATATTTAAGCATATCCCATTCTTCTTCCGACAACTGCTGTTCTAATTCCTTTGCTTCACCTGTTTGAAATACTTTTTTACATAATATTCGGTTCTTTCGCTCAAATTCTGCAATTCCAAGCACTTTACACTCGTTTTCTATGTATGCAAAGTCCATTTCCTGCTCCTTTGCTTTAAGGTATACATAGAAATCAAGCAAAGTTCGCAAACCTGTACCACTTCCAATATAGTGTTTGTAAGCATGCGTAACAATATACACATAAAAATCCTCATCACTGAAATGATAACCATAAGAAGAACCGCTGTCTAAAATCAGCTTCTCTTTCACATCCTTATAATACGCTTCCCAATCATTCTGATGCGCTGCACCATACAAGGCACGATGTAATTCAAAATTGTAGACAGGTGCTTTCTGATACACATCATGGTTCCCCTTTCCGATACTGGTGCACTCATATCCCTGTGATTCCATGTACCTTCGTACTTCGTTACAAAAACGGTCATCAAATAGAATATCATTATCAGACATTTGTCTCATTCCAACCATCGGATAATAATCTTTTAAAATAATTCCTTTTAACGGCAGATACCATATCCTTTTTTGTTCCATATATGCTAACAGTTTTTCTCTCTCTGCATCAAATAAGACATTTTTACGGACCGCTTTCGATATGCGCTCCGTCCACTCTTTAGGTAAAGAAACGTCTGCCTTTTTTAATGTCATTCCAACAAGCGCATCCAACAAATGTGCATAACTCATACGATACAGCTTTTCCATATCAAGTTCTTTCAATAATTTCTGTTTGGGCCTGACACCATTTACACCACAGGCTGCCAGATATATCATGTCATAATGTATTTTTTCCATTGTCTGCTACCTTCTATCTGTTCAATATTACTGCACCATCTGCAAACTCGAACCTTCTGTTGCATATCTTAAGTGCTTCCATTTTATGTGTTACAATAAACACGGTCTTATCCGTAAGCTGTTTCAAGTTATTTAGAAGCCTTTCTTCTGTATCGCTGTCTAGCGCACTCGTGGCTTCATCCAGTATCAGTACCGGTGCATTCGCATACAATGCCCTTGCTATGGCGATTCTCTGCATCTGTCCTTCCGACAAACCAGCTCCTTTTTCTCCCAGCATCGTATTTACTCCTTCCGGCAATTCAAAAACAAATTCACCGCATGCAAGTTTTATAGCATCCGTTACGGTCATGGCATTTTTCTCACTCTGCTCTTTTCCAAATGTAATAACTTCTTTTATTGTCCCGCCCATCAGATAATTTCCCTGCGGAACATAGGCAAACAGTCTTCTTAACGAACCTACCGGCTGCCTGTCATGGTCATTCATCACTACATCAATCCTTCCCTTTTGTGGTTCATATATCCCCATCAAAAGTTTAAGCAGCGTGGACTTTCCACAGCCAGATGTTCCGGTCATGGCAACATAATCTCCTTTTTGAATCGTCAGGCTGATTTCACGCAATACCGGACATGTATCATTTTCTTTTATATAATCAAAGGATACCTTTTCAAACATAATTTTCTCCATCTTTGTATCATAAAGCATCCTTGTATCTTCCGTTGTCCTTACTTCTTCTGCAGCGACTTCTTTGTAGCTTTCAATTTCCATCAATCGCTCCGCACTGGCAAGCATAGCATAAAATCTCGGCACAAAGCCGCTAATGCCGGATAATGGAGCTTGAAGCTGGCCTATCAGCTGTATAATAGCTGTTAAGGTTCCATAACTTACCGCGCCATTTAAAATGCCATATCCGCAATAGCCAATTCCTATCAGATACATTCCGTTGATTGCTACGGAAAAACCGGTATTGCAAAGATTTGAAAGAAAGGCTTTTCTCATTCTCGTTCTCTTATACTCCGCAAACTCATTTTTCGCACCGGATAATGCCTGTTTCTCCACACCAAAGGTACGAAGAATGAGCATACTGCTGATACGCTCCTGCAAATATACACGAACAGCACCATCCTTTTCCTGTACTCTTTTATGCTGTTCTTTCAAATACTTACGAAGTATAAGTGTAATTCCCACAAAAAGAACTCCGCCCGGAATCAAAATACAGGAAAGCTTAGGCTGTAATAAGAACATCATAAGCAATGCACCTGCCATACGCACCATCATACCCATAAATCCCGGTAAAATATCCGTCATTCCATTCGCACAGACAGAAGTATCCGAAGTCATACGGTTCATCCACTCTTCGGAATGAACTGCACTGACCTGTCCATAATCCTTATTTAAAAGCTTCTCAAACAGCTGTTCCTTAAAGCTGTTCTCCATACCACTTCTGACAGCTTCTTCTATCTGACGAAGCACCATGCGAAGAATAATCAATATAAGCATCAGCAGCCCAAATGTAAATAAACCTGTAAAAAAGCCTTCCCTGTTCTGCCCTGCCGCACTATCCACCATTTTTTTCATGATAAGAGCATAGCAAACAGCTCCTCCATTTACCAAAGTCTGGAGGAGCATTAAGCAGACTATATAACCTTTGTACTTTCCTGTTGTATTTAACAACCATGAAACTGTTTTTTTATCTGTCATTTTTTCTATCCTTTTTGAAAATTTTTCTGCTCTTTATCTTACATTTCATCCATAATTTCCGCAAAGGGTATAACAGATACCACACTCCCGCATACATCCGATACCCCATATGACTTACCGAATATTCTTTTCCGTTTCTGACAAATGCAGTCATCACACCAATAATATCTTCGTCCCGAATACCATACTCCTTGTTCAGACAATTATCGCCAAGTATTACGTAATCCTTTTCCCGAACTTCTACAACACGGTGAAGCACATAGGAATTAGGATACCTTTTATAAAGAACGACATCATACTTCTTACATCTGCCCTGTTTCTTTATTATGGTAAATAAATCCTTATGCTGTCTTAACATAGGAAGCATACTAATACCACTGCAGGTATATGTAAAAGTACCCTTTCTATTCAATTCTTCCTCATAGGTTGTTTTTATCATCATAGCTCCTTTGTTCAATAACTGTTTTAAAATCTTCTCTTAATTTTACATTCATACCATCAAAAGCTACTTTTGCAGCTTCCAAATTCATGTTACAACCCAATTTGTAAAATCTTGTATGTTTCATCATTTCATCAATCAACTCTAAAGTCTGCACCATAGATGCTTTGTCTGATGGACGGTAGGTTTGCTGTAAAAGCATTTGATATGCTTCACCTGGCTGAATTTCTTCTATATGATTCACCTTATCCCTTCTCAATACACAAATTGCTTTTAGAGGTACCGAAATATTTGTACTCAGCCTGTGTTTTCCGTTCCATGGTGTACCGTATGATATAATACCGTTTTCTGTCACTCTTAGTAAAGGTTTATCATCATTTACCATAATTGCACGACCACCAAAAAATTCTCTCCATAATCTTGTATGAGTAGACTTTCCGGTACCGCTTGCAGCAGTAAACAGGTATCCTGCCATATCCACAGCAATCACCGAACCATGGAATAATAATACATGAAACTTTGGCAGTTTCTCCGCAATCTGCCGGTATACAGCAAGCGTCTCTAAATACGCATCTGAAAACTCAATAACAGAACTTCCTTCTTTTGCAGCTTCCTTTATGGAGCACTCACGTTCAAAGCTTATGTCTGCAGCTTTAATTGTGACGGTAAAGTCTTCCGGTTCATCCGTAATATACTCCTTACAATATTCTTTTATATAATCAAATATTGGTTCAATACGGATAACCATATCTGCCAGCTTTATATGAAAGGGTATACCCTTATTACTTTCTACCATACCTATCCTCATCTTTCTATATACTCTCTTAATATTTATAGAAAAATATTGTCCCTGAATCAAAAAAATCCGTCATACTGATATTTTTCCTACATCAGTATAACGGATTTTATATAAAATTACAATTTTCTTCTATCCATTAGCAAGGTCTGCAGCAACAGCAGTTACACAACATGTTCAAGAACAACATACTTAAACACCAGTTTCCTGCACTGGCATACGGACGCTCATAGCTGCTTCCCATATTTGTATACCATGTACCGCCATACTCCAAATGCTGTAAAAATTGACGATACTGCATATTACTTGGCTCCATCTGCACTGCCTGTTCGGCATACTGTTTTGCCATAATATTATTTCCTAATCCCTGATTCGCTACTGCACTATAATAATACCAGCGGGCATTTCGTTCTGAATCTGCCATGCCATTTAACACATTCAGTGCTTCTTTATAGTAACCATTTGATATATAATTAGCAGCTGCGCGCATCTGCGTAGATTCCGCATCTGAGGAATTGTAGCCGGTACTATTGTTATAACTATAACGATAACCGGTTCCTCCATAACCATAATTATAGCCGCCTCCATAAGCACCGCCTGACTGCTTCTCTTTCATAATCTGGTCATATGCCTGCTGAACCTCTTTAAACTTTTCCTCTGCCGCTGCTTTATTTGGATTATTCACATTTGCATCCGGATGATATTTGCGGCTAAGGTTACGATATGCTTTTTTTATTTCATCATCTGAGGCATTTGGCGACACACCAAGTACCTGATATGGATCTCTCATCTCTTCTTCTCTTCCAACTTTCTCTTTTTCAACTGTATATATTCATATTTTGTCCATACTCCGGAATATAATACGTTGCGTATAATATCAGCATGAAGCAAAATCGGCAATCGTTCGAAAGACTTTGCACACTCTGAAAGCATGCTTGTCAATAAAAGCCGGCAAATTGTTTCAAAATCCGTATTACCGCTTATCTGCATATACTTTAACGGATTATAGGCATTCTTTTTCTTATCTTTCTCAAAATCCTCATAGGCATCCATCAAATAAATGAATTTACCCATATAAAATCCCAGTGTTTTTAACTCTTCTGTCCAGACATCCTCTTTCCAACAGAAAATCTCTCCTAACATTTCTCCGGTCAGACCGCTGACTAAATCCAAGTTACTTTCGTTCTGTCGTTCCAACACTTCCATCTTCTTCATATAACGCTCGATTGCTGCCGCTTGTCTTGGATATTTACTTATAATACGAGCATAATCCTTGTCCAAGATTTTGACAAGTGCTTTTTTTGCGTAAGCATGATCATCCTTCCAATCATCTACTAAATTGTGATATGCCAGAATCAAATTCATGTCTGCTGCATATTCCGTTGCTTCATTAATGGCAGCCTTACGGCGCTTTGTAGGGTGTACCGGACAAGTAAACTCTGTCTCTTTATTTTCTAATTCATAAAGGCCTGTCAAAAGTACAATCAAAAATGTCAAATCATAGCTTAATAACATCTGCCCTTTTGTCCCGCAGTCCGCCTTTAATTGACGGCACAAACCACAATAATAGGCCTGATACGTTTTTTTATTTTCTTCTGTTAATCCTAAGCCATTGATATTAATATATCCAAACATCAGAGCGTCTCCTTAAAACCCTAACTCTTTTTTACAAACTCTTTTTTACACTTTGGACAGGTAATGCAAATCTTACCTCTTCCTTTCGGTACACGAACCTTTTGTTTACACTGCGGACACTTAAAAAATCTATGTGTCTTACTTTCAGCGAAATGCTTTTTCATAAGACTCCACTTACCAGTAACTTTATATCTCAAGGTCAAATACTTCTGATTTTCTGCATATCGTTTCGGTATATTTCTGGAAAACATTCGAAAATAATTATAAAATATCAAAAACAGACCTGCCCAATAGCAAATATCCCATCCTGTAAGAATCGACAGCACCAAAAAAACGAGTGTCAGCGCTGAAATAAATCTGCCAAACTCATCTGCACCATGTCTTCCTACCATAAACCGCTGCATTTTGTTGTTTAGTTCATACATCATTGACTGTAACTTTTGTTTCATACTCTTTCCACCTATTTCTCTCTTTACTCTAACGTAATGTGGTAGTCCTTATAGAACAAAAAAACGATACCACATTTCTGGTACCGTTTTATATTACTTCCTTAAAAATCTTCCGTCAATGGTTCTTCTTCCTTTTAAGAAACATTTTAGAATTTGGTAATTTTTATTTTAAAAAGATTGCCTGCAAATCAGAAAATACGCAGTTTCTGCACCATACTTTCCGCATCATAAGCAAAAGAAACAGCTGTATCCATTGCAATTTCACTTCTCATATAAGCTTCTAAAATCGCATCATCCATGGACTGCATGCCCTCTTTCCGGCTTCGCTGAATTAATCCGGAAATCTGATGATTCTTATCTTCCCGTATCATATTCCGCACGGTCTGGTTCGCTAACAATACCTCAAATACCGCTGACCGTCCTTTGGTATCTGTACGCGGAAGAAGCTGCTGTGCTATTACTCCTCTTAAAACAGATGCCAGCTGTACACGAATCTGCTGCTGCTGGTGCGGCGGAAATACTTCGATAATTCTTGTCAATGCATCTACTGTATTACTTGTATGCAATGCAGAAAATACCAGATAGCCAGCTTCCGCTGCTGCCAAAGCCATGGAAATTGTCTCCATATCCTGCAGCTCTCCTATCATAATAATGTCCGGGTCCTGACGCAGTGCCGCCTGAACCCCCTTCGCATAATTAACCGTATCTACACCTATTTCTCTCTGACT
The DNA here is from genome assembly GCA_964476275.1 of uncultured Roseburia sp. Lineage (GTDB taxonomy): Bacteria > Bacillota > Clostridia > Lachnospirales > Lachnospiraceae > Roseburia. Next base: position 545 of record CAYYZV010000089.1, on the reverse strand, counting down.
TACAATTGCTTTTTTGTAAGAATGTATATATTCGATTGGATTTTCAATGGTAATAATATTTTTATAGTCCTGCTCTGCAATGACATCTACCAGACTCGCCAATGTAGTAGATTTTCCACTGCCAGCTGCTCCTGTCACCAAAATCAAACCATTTTTGCAGTTTGTCAGTCCTAAAACTGAAGATGGAATCCCAAGACTTTCCGGTGTCGGCACATCATAAGATAACATACGGAAAGATGCTGCATACGTTCCCTGCTGACGAAATACGTTTACACGCACTCTGGAAAATCCAGGTATAGAAAATGCAAAATCCAGCTCTCCTTTCTGTGCCAACTCTTTTTGCTGCTCTTTTGTCATAACAGACTTCATCATAGCTTCCACATCCGCTGGTTTTACCAGTTCCAAATCCTTTGGAACTAACTGCCCGTCCACACGAAACAGCAGCGGGCTTCCCTGTGCCATATGGATATCCGATGCATCCATTTCTTTTCCTAATTGTAAAATCTCTTCTATCGTCCTATGAATTGTCTCCTATTATGGAGTGT
>CAYYZV010000088.1:0-9148 GCA_964476275.1 uncultured Roseburia sp. | reverse complement strand
ATTTCAAACAGGAATATATTGAAGTAGGTATTGAACAGGGCATTGAACAAGGCATTGTGCAAGGTATTGAACAAGGCATCGTGCAAGGTATTGAACAAGGTATTGAACAACTTATTATACGAATGTTAAAGAATGGAAAAACTGTTGAGCAAATTGCTGAATTTTGTGATTATGATATCGAACAGATTTTAGCTGTACAAAAGAGTCTGACTTAATTTAAGCCGCCCGATTGGGCGGCTTTTCATTTAATCTCTTCGGAATAAATCTCTTGTATAAACCTTATCTTCCACATCATCCAGACAAGCATTATACCGGTTCGCAATGATGGCATTAGATTGTGCTTTAAATACCTCCAAATCATTTACCACTCTGCTTCCAAAGAAAGTCGTACCATCCTCTAATGCAGGTTCATAGATAATAACTGTCGCTCCCTTTGCCTTAATACGCTTCATGACGCCCTGAATAGAGCTCTGACGGAAATTGTCCGAATTACTCTTCATAGTAAGACGATATACGCCTACTACTACCTCTTTTTCCATTGCTGCATTATAAGATGCATTGGCTTCATAAGCTCCGGCAATTTCAAGTACACGGTCTGCAATAAAATCCTTACGTGTACGATTACTCTGTACGATAGCAGTCATCATTTCCTGTGGCACATCATCATAATTTGCCAAAAGCTGCTTCGTATCCTTTGGAAGACAGTAACCGCCATAACCAAACGATGGATTGTTATAATGATTTCCTATACGAGGATCTAAGCATACGCCCTGAATAATTTTCCGAGTATCTAAGCCTTTCATCTCTGCATAGGTATCTAATTCATTGAAATAAGATACGCGAAGTGCAAGGTATGTATTCTATACCCACGATAATATGTCTTTGTACAAATTGCACAATCCTACACTCCACCCCATTGACACATCCACTTTTTCATTTTACAATAAAATCCCATAGAAAAAATCAAAAGCAGAACTTTCATTCGCCGGAACCTCCGGCATCTTTCGGGCAATTCTGACTGTTACGTCATAAATTCCCAAACAAAAAAATTCATAAAAGAAAAGGAGACTTTTTATGACCTACACTTCATTACCTGCAGGCTTTTTAGAAGCTGATGGCAAAATCGACTATACCTTTACCAACGACTATATGTTCCGCACAATCCTTCAAACAAATGAACTTGCTTTAAAAGGACTTATCAGTGCCCTTTTACATATTCCATTTGATAAAATCCAATCCGTAGCGATAAAAAATCCCATCAAGCTCGGTGAAACATTATCCAGCAAAGACTTCATCCTTGATATTCAAGTCTTGTTAAATAGTAACGCACTCATCAATCTTGAAATGCAGGTTGAAAATCAACACAACTGGCCTGACCGCTCCCTAAGCTATCTTTGCCGGAACTTCGATCAACTCTACCGCGGACAGGAATACGAAACTGCCCGTCCGGTAATTCATATCGGCATCTTAGACTTTATCCTGTTCCCTGATGCACCGGAATTTTACGCATCCTACCAAATGCTCAACATTAAAAACCATTATGTTTTTAATGACAAATTCACGCTCAATGTGTTATCCTTAAAAGAAACAGAACTCGCAACCGAAGAGGATAAACACTGGGAAATTGATGCCTGGGCAAAGCTCTTCGCCGCTAAAACATGGAGGGATATTAAAATGATTGCACAAAATAACGAAATCCTTACCTCAGCAACTAAATCCTTATTCGAATACAACGCAGACGACCTCATCCGCCAGCAATGTCGTGCCCGTGAAGAAGCAGAGCGGCATGAACGTACCTTGCTGAAAAAAATTGCGGATCAAGAAAAACTTCTTGACGAAAAAGACGCCCAAATTAAATTATTAAAAGAACAACTCTCTCGTGCACTAACCAATAATTAAAAATCATGACCACCGGCTTAGCCGATGGTTTGCTCTGCCCCTATAAGGGACTCATCCCCGCTTGCGCCCGGAAGGCGCACTGAGAGGGTCCGCCGCTTGCACTCATTTCCTCTGGCTGGCCCCTAAGGGCCTTTCCCAGTGCCTCCTTATTCCTGCGCATCCCCTTGGGATATGCTTTTTGCTTCTCTTACCGGCTTAGCCTTCCAGGCTTATTTTTTCCTGCCTTTTCTTACCGGCTCACCCGTGAACGGATCTATATACTCATTGAGCGTTAACTGGTCATATTCCAGATCATTTTTTTGCTGGTTCTGGATATATTCCTGTATCTTTTTCGCATTTTTCCCTACCGTATCTACATAATACCCTCTGCACCAGAAATGTCTGTTTCCGTATTTATACTTTAAATTTGCATGTTTTTCGAATATCATGAGGGATGACTTCCCTTTCAGATATCCCATTATTTCTGACACACTATATTTCGGCGGTATTCTTACCAGCATATGGATATGATCTTTACAGCATTCTGCTTCTATTATTTCTATTCCTTTCCTTTTGCACAGCATACTTAATATCTGTGCCACATCTGCCTTTATCTGTCCATATATTGCCTGTCTGCGGTATTTTGGTGCAAAAACTAAATGATACTTGCATTCCCATTTTGGATACCTCCTTGATAATATTCCATGAGTTTTGGCGGACTCATTTTTATATTATCACTGGAGGTCTTTTTCTTGAAGCTAAAGCTACTCCCTCCACCTGCATAGCAGGTGGTTTATTTTATTGCTATACAATAATTTAAGCCGCCCGATTGGGCGGCTTTTATACTAATAAATTCTCATATATCTTTTAAATATTATTTTTTTGAATCTTTCTTCTTTTCTGATGTTAAAGCTTTCTCACCTGCAAGATACATAGTAAGAAGTCCAAATAACACCATAATGGTCGATATATAAATCATAATTGGATTAATCTGCTTACTAATAAATGTACAAATTGCTGCTGCAGTATCACCACCAATAATCAAGGCAATCGAATATCCAAAAAATGTCAGACCACCCATAAAAAGAGTAATCATGATGCCATATCCGAAAATCCATCTGCATACATTAGATATTTTGTTCAGTGTCTCTCTCATCAAGATTCCCCCCTATAGTCCAAGAATTGGTAAAAAGCCCATTAGCACAATAACTTCCATTAAAAACTGAGCTCCTACCCACCATAAATTGTTTTTGAATGTTTTATCAAAATCTGATTCTGCCAAACTCATTCCGGCATACATACCAAGACCAAGTGGCGGAGTAATACCACACATAACACCACAGATGCAAGGAAGCATAGCTGCCGCAAGAACCGGATTAACACCAACAGATGTTAGTGCTGTAATGAATACAGGTCCAAAGATTACTACAAGAGAAGAGCCTGGGATAACCATTCCTAATACACATGTAAATGCACAAATAAAAATTACCATTCCTAATTTATTGAAACTGATATTTGTAATAAATGCCTGCATCTCTTCTGCAACATTTAAATCTGCAAATAATGCACCAATCATATATCCGATTACACATACGCCAATTGCAGGTGCAATTGTTTTAACACCATCTGCAAACCATTTTGCTATTTTGTGTGGTGTTGGTTTATCCTTAGCAACTAAGCAGGAATAAAATGCTGAAATACCAGGAATAAATAAAAGTAAACTGCTTGAGAAAAATTTTGCACCTTCTGCACCAAGTCTAGCCGTAAAGAACGTATCTTTAAACATATAATCCAGTACAAAAGGAAGTAAAATAATAACCGGAAGCAAAAGTCCTTGCCAGCCTTCTTTTAAGGTTTCCTTAAAATTCGGAAGATCCTCTTCTGCCATTGGTTTTACTTTGTAATATTTACAAAATCCCCAAACCATTAACACTCTCTGTAAAATAAACCAAAGTGAAATTCCCCAAAGTACAATCCAAAACTGCCCCTGTGTCAAATCACTATTTGGATAAAGTGCCATAAAAGCACTAAGTGCAGCAATAATATTTGATGAAGGCGGAATCATATTTCCCATATAAGATGCATTACTTTCAATATTTGCCGCAAGCTCCGCAGGAAAACCAGACTTCTTCATAGCCGGGATTGTAATCGCTCCTGTTGCCATAACATTTCCCGGACCAGAACCGGATAAAGCACCCATAAATGCACTCGCAATTACTGATACATATCCTGCGCCACCCGTAACACGTCCAAGAATGGATAAGATAATCGCAACACAACTATCAATAATTTTTGTTTTCGTTAAAATAATGGACATCGCTACGAAAGCTGTCATGGAATACAATAACGATGTTTTTAGTCCTTTGTCGATATAGGCTCCGACATTGCCCCATGTGCCTGTAACAGTTAATAATACGATAAAACTGATAAGAATCGCTTCATATACCGGTCTTTTCAGCCACATAAACCATACTATGATAACTACAAGCATAATTCCAAGATAAAGAAATGCTGATGGCATAAACTTAATCCTCCTGTGTAACATATAATTTTTAGATTATAGATATAATAATCTTTTGATTATATTTTGTATAAAAAGTGATTTCATTACTTGAATGAAATCTTTTACTACAGAAGACAGGTACTGATTCTTACGATAAACAGCAACTACTTTTCTATTTGGAATATCCTGTAAAAGCGAATAATAATTCACACTATCTTTATCCATATCCTTGCATACACCCGTTGGCACTAATGCAATTCCTACACCTTTTCGTACCATTTCTATTTGTGCTTCCAAACTTTTTACTATCGCTGCCGTCTTAGGCACAACACTACAATCAGCACATAAATCATTCAATCTACGCTGCATAACCTGCGAATCCGTAATCATAACAAATTCTTGATGATTCAAAATACTAAAATCTATTACTTTATAACTATATCCACTCTTTGTAATCGCATGTTTCATAAGAAGTTCATTCACTTTGCTATTTCGTGGAACAGCTATTACAATTTCTTCTTCCATAATAATTTCATAATCAAATTTCTTTTCATCAACAGGCAGTGTAAGCACAGATAAATCAAACTCGCCTTTTTCACCTGCTTCGTTCAATTCACTTGTCTCTCGCTCATCAATGATTACATGTATACCAGGATATAATTCCTTAAACTTCGCAAGGACAGTTGGCATCATAGTAACACTTCGAAATGGCGTAGTACCAACCACAATGGAACCTACTTTATGCTCAGCTAAATCCATAAACCTATTCTGCATCTGATTTTCTAAATCGAGAATCTTCTTTCCTGCATCAATATATACCCTTCCTGCATCTGTCAAACGCACATTTCCATTGGCACGATCAAATAATTCTACCCCAAGCTGAGATTCTATTTTTTTTACATATTGACTTAACGATGGTTGTGATATGTTTAACTCCTCCGCAGCTCGTGAAAACGAACCTGTATCTGCAAGGACGAGAACATAACGAAATTGTTTCATATTCATAAATCTGACAATCCTCCTACATATTGGATAATGTACTACAGAGGAATTGAAAATTCAAGTATCTATACTAAAATATGACACTGTATGACCATTACAAAAATTATAGCCTTTTAATTATACCATTTATAAAAAATAAGTGCCTCAAATAATCCTATGTCATACATAAATTATTTTGAAGCACTTGTTTTAAACCTTAAATTCCGGCTTTTTCTTTAAAATCTGCTACACTATCTGCATGGGCCGCTAACTTGAGCCAGTCTCTAAGAATCTCGAAATTCATTTCATTAAAAATGATATTTTTTACATCATCCGAAACAGCACCATAATCCTCAAGAAGGGAAATAATATTTTCTTTCATAGTTTCCAGCCTGCCTTCTAACTTACCTTCTAATTTACCTTCCAGTTTACTCTCTTTCCGTACTGCCTGTACATCATACGCTTCAAAACTGTCGAATAACATAGAAAATTCCCTCCTTATGATTTGGTCTGTAAATGTTTCTACTTCTTCCCTTGGAACATTAATCCGATAAAGCAGAACTGAAATAATCTTACTAATTAGCTTCGTAATTATTCAGTGCCTTCATAATTACGATTCACAAATCCATGAAAATCGGCTTCGCCGATGGGATTTGTTCACTCCTGAATCACTTTCTCACGCTCTGTGCAGTAAATGCACAGAGCTACTGAATAATTACTTAGCTTCAATAGATATTCCGGTGTGTTTTCTTCCAGATTCTTTAAATATTCTGACGGAAGCTCTTTTAAATTCTTAAACTCTTTTGAAGATTTCAGCTTATTAATCAGCATTATCAGCGATAATTCATCATTCTTCCTGATAATCTCATTATCAGAATATTTATTCAATGGTACTACTGCATATTCAAAGCTTGGGATATATTCACCCAGTACATCGCTCAAATATACCCTGTCTTTAAAATTCTGTGCCGCTGTCCAGTTCTGCGAGCCTTCGTAATAAATAATTGGTATCACAGGCGGATATTTAAAATCCTTCGTCTTTGTAATTCCATTCCGTAAACGTTCCTGCTCAGCCTCATAATCTGTTAATACCATCACTATATAGCGCAGCATTCGGAATGACATATCATAGTGCACTTTAGACTGATGCTCCACAATTGCAATCAAGTACAGCGACATATCCTTTACATGGATTTTCTTCACAGAATCCGAATCCCTCTCTTCCTGCCACATCGAAATAAATCGTTCCGATATGTCCTCAATATCTTCCGGCCGCACATCTTTTAAAAGTTCAATATCTACATAGCCTCTTAAAAATTCAGCGCATAAAATGGGATCTTTAAAGATTAATCTCGCACCATTGTCCCTCGCCTGCCTGTTTGCAACAACCGGCTGTTCAATTTTATTTTCCATTGTATTCACCATACAAAACTCCCTTCCCTAGTCAATTTTTTAGGGATTTTGCAGGTTCCTCAATAATTTCCATATAAATTCTTCCATATGGAAGTACCCAAATAATTAATAAATGATAAAAGATGGTTATAATAATTATAAAATGATTTGTCTGAGTTTTCAAGAATTTTTCTAGTGCATGTCATTGTAATATTAACCGATAAATAGTATAATAATAGTGTAAGAACACTCATAAACAACATTTAAGAAAAGAGTTTTTAAAATGAGTACTGCAAATAACGATGTAAAAATCAATCGAAAATTTAAAGACACCTTATTCCGAAAACTTTTCGGAGAAAATAAAGAAAATGCCATTGATTTGTACAATGCAATCAATGGCACCTCTTATACAGCATCTGATGAATTTGAATTTACAACATTGGACGATGTTATCTATATGAAAATGAAAAATGATGTATCTTTTCTGCTTGGAACTACCATGAACTTGTATGAGCACCAGAGTACTTACAATCCTAACATGCCAATCCGTGGTCTTATGTATTTTGCAGATTTGTATCGAAAACTTATCAAAGACGGCGAAAGCCTGTATGGAAAGAAACTGATTAAAATTCCAAATCCAAAATACATCGTATTTTACAATGGTAACCATTCCGATTTAAAAGAAGCCAGAAAAGTTCTGAAATTATCAGATGCTTTTGAAACCAAAGATACTTCCGGTGAATATGAATGGACGGCAACCATGATTAATATTAATCACGGACGTAATAGCGAACTTATGAAAAAATGTCATGTACTACATGAATATTCTACGTTTATTGAAAAAATTAAAAACTATTGTTTGAATTTCTCATTAAAAGATGCCGTAAATAAAGCCGTAGATGAAGCTATTGCGGAAGGAATCTTATCTGATTTCTTAGAGCAGCATCGAAAGGAGGTCGTGAATATGTGTTTAACTGAATTTGATGAAGTAAAATTTGCAAATTATATCCGTGAAGAAGGTCGTGTTGAAGGACAGAACCTTTTAGCTGCCCTTATGATAAAATTATTCGCAGCTAACCGAAGTGCTGATGCAGAACTCGCAGCAAAAGACGAAGAAGCCAGAAAACGCTTCTATCGAGAATTTGGTATGATTGACTGATAATTTAAGCCGCCCGTTGGGCGGCTTTTATACTAACAAATTCTCACTTTAATCTCGTCTGAATATGACTTCCTTTGCCTTACTGTATGTATTATCTTCCTCGTAGCCATAATATCCTGCCATGCGAAGAACACGATCTGCGATAAAATCTTTACGAGTTCTGTTGGATTCCGCAATAGCAGACATCATATTCTGCGGGACATTCTCATAATTAGCAAGAAGCTGCTTCGTATCCTTAGGCAGACAATAACCACCATAACCAAACGATGGATTATTATAATGCTCACCGATTCTCGGATCAAGACATACACCATTGATAATCTGCTGAGTATCAAGCCCTTTCATTTCCGCATAAGTATCAAGCTCATTAAAATAAGATACACGAAGTGCAAGATAAGTATTTGCAAACAGCTTGACCGCTTCCGCTTCGATATAACCCATAATCAGAGTATCTATGTTATCCTTCATTGCTCCTTCCTGCAAAAGTGCCGTGAAGGTGTTTGCTGCTTTTACAAGACGAGCATTCCGGGCATCCGTTCCAACAATAATTCTGCTTGGATAAAGATTATCATAAAGTGCCTTAGATTCACGTAAAAATTCCGGACTGAAAATAATGTTATCACAATGATATTTTTCTCTAACCGATGCGGTAAATCCAACAGGAATCGTTGACTTGATAATCATGATCGCATCAGGATTATATTTAATAACAAGCTGAATAACCGATTCCACAGCAGAAGTATCAAAAAAATTCTTTTGGCTGTCATAATTGGTAGGGGCAGCGATGACTACAAAATCAGCATCCTTGTATGCAGCTTCCGCATCAAGAGTCGCTGTCAAGTCAAGCTCCTTTTCTGCGAGATATTTCTCTATGTATTCATCTTGTATAGGCGATTTTTTATTGTTGATCATCTCCACCTTTTCGGGAATAATGTCAACAGCTGTTACTTTATTGTGTTGTGCTAAAAGCACCGATATTGATAAGCCGACATAACCTGTTCCGGCGACTGCTATATTCATTTGCTTTTACTCTCCTTCTACTAATTACACCGGTTCAAAAAAAGTATCCGGATGCCCAGGATTAAAGATTTCGTTACATGTCATGACTGTAACGAGATCATCGGTGTCGGACAACATTTATTGTACAACATCATCTTTACATCTATTACCAGCTTCTTTGTTTCTCCATTCTCTGCTTGTAAACTCTCTTTTTCCAAGATATAATAATTGTGGGG
>CAYYZV010000087.1:0-9233 GCA_964476275.1 uncultured Roseburia sp. | reverse complement strand
CAGCATCTTTTGTAATTTTTTCAGCTTCTTCAATAGAGCTGATACCATAACTATTCAACACAGCATTAATCTGTGGAATTCTTCTTTCATATGATTCAAATAAAGCCATTACCTTTGTTCTCCTTTCTCTCTCGCTCACTCGCATACAGGTATGCGAGCGAAACTCGCCGTTCGTCAAATTTGCAAGCACCGTGACTTACTTACACTCGTTTCATTATCTCGCATACAAGTGTGCGAGTGAAACCAGCCGTTCATCAAACATGCGAGCATGATGACTCACTTGCGCTCGTTTCTATTCATGACGTGGGTCGATAATCTTAGCCGCATCAGCTACACGACCATACTGTCCTTTTGCTTTTTCCCAAGCTGTGTTAGGATCATCACCTTTTTTGATGAAGTCAGTCATTTTTCCAAGAGAAACGAACTGGTATCCGATAACTTCGTTATTTTCATCAAGTGCAATACCTGTTACATAGCCTTCTGCCATTTCAAGGTAACGAACACCTTTTTCTCTTGTTGCGTACATTGTACCAACCTGAGAACGAAGTCCTTTTCCTAAGTCTTCAAGACCTGCACCAATTGCAAGACCATCATCTGAGAATGCACTCTGTGTACGACCGTAAACGATCTGTAAGAATAATTCTCTCATAGCTGTATTGATAGCATCACATACTAAGTCTGTATTTAATGCTTCAAGAATTGTCTTACCCTGTAAGATTTCAGCTGCCATAGCTGCTGAATGTGTCATACCAGAACATCCGATAGTTTCTACTAAAGCTTCTTCGATGATACCATTCTTTACATTGAGGGAAAGCTTGCAGGCACCCTGCTGTGGTGCACACCAGCCAATACCGTGTGTAAAGCCAGAAATATCTTCAATTTTTTTTGCCTGAACCCATTTTCCTTCTTCTGGAATAGGAGCTGGTTCATGTTTTGCGCCCTTAGCTACTGGACACATGTTTTCAACTTCCTTTGTGTAAATCATCTTAAAACTCCTTTCACATAAATAGATATGTAATTGTTATTCATTTAACATACTGTAGGTATTTTCTCATATTTTATCAGAATAGTAAAGTCATATTTTAACCAAAAAAATATAATTCTGAGAACACATCTTCGGCAGGAAGACCAATATTTGTAATTTTACCATCTTTTATATGGATATATCCTTCCGTTCCATCCTTGCCGCGCACCAAAATCCATTCCTTGCAGTCCGTTGCAATAAAAAACACTTCTTTCTGTGCTTTCAGCGTTCTTGTGGGAGATTTTACATCTCTTGTATAATATAATGGAATATCTGTAAAAAGCTCATGTGCCTCAAACCATCTGTAAGAATAGCTTCCCAAATCCATTTTTTCAAGCTGATGCTTCTGACTGTCATACCAATAGTAAGCATCTACATACGCAGACTCTATCAAATCGACCATTCCGGTTCCCATAACACTATTCTGTCCTGAAAATCCATCCAAATCATTATTCGAATAGTCATCAAAAGGAAAACCCTGCACTTCTCCTACATAATGCAGTTCCCCGTCATACTGGAAAAAATGTGTAACCGGATCATCACTTGGTCCATTATCCAAAACAGCAATTTCAATTCTCTCATCATACTCTGAAATATCTGTAAGAAAATACACATCTTCAATCGGTGTAAGTATTGCCGCATATTCTGCCACATTATAGATATTTCCATCAATCGTCAAAAGACAGGTATATTCTCCGTTTTCATCCATATTAACCTCGTAACGGACAATTTGCACCCCTTCCGTTCCAAATAAAGTGTCCTGGGCTTCTTCTCCAATTTCAACTTTCTTTGGATATGGATGTTCGATAGCATAAGCCTTTTCAGCAGAAATAATTAAACTCAGGTTTAATATTTCTACTTCATTTAACTCTCTTTCATCGATTTCATTTTTTCCCTCTTTTGCCTCATACCAGCTGCAGGAATTAAAATAGGAATTTAAATACTCGTTCTTGAAAATCTTTCCATGTCTTGCATAAATTTCATTTCTTGCAATCCATAATTCATTATTTGTCAAATTCACAAGATGATCCTTTTCCAACGGCATAATACTGCTGACCGGAATCTCATACTGATTCGCATCATAATGTACATTGTCACCCTCTATCTGAATACTGCCTGCAATCCAATCCACATACGGCATCATGTTCATATACTCTGCCGTTACTGCTTCATCCTCCATATAACAATTGACATCTGTTGGCTGTACCATATAATAAAGCACTCCGTCATCTGTATATGCCATAAGAGTTTCTCCTGCACCTACATTTGAATATTGTTCACTGCGGTATACTCCGCAGAGCAGACCTAAAGCCACGTCTACTTCCTGAGAGGCAATCTGATAAATAGAAAATCCGTTTCCATCTTCTTTTATAACGAATTTATCTTTCCACTCCTCAGGAATCGTAACAGAAATCTCCTCCCACGTATAAGAAGCTCCCCCATAAACAAGGCGGTTTAACAAATCCTCCTCTGTCGCTGCAATTTCTGCGACATCCATTTCCGGTATTTCTGTGGAAAGAACGATTTCTGTATTATTTACAACTTCACCAATTATTTCTCCGTTTTTATCCGAATTACAGCCTGCCAGCAGAACCATGCCTGCCAGCATCCAAATTATTATTTCTTTTTTCATTGCATGTCCTCCACGCGCTAAAATACAATCAAAGTGAGCAAGCTCACCCATTGATTTCTGCATGAAAATTTGCTTTGCGAAGCAGAAATCAACCCCTGAATCATATTCTTTCGCTACCCCACAGCAAGTGTCTGATAGCTTTCTAAACAGTAACTCCTATTTTTCATTCTACCTCACAAAAAATGCCGTATCAAATTTTTCGCGTGAATGTCATACTAATTTAAAAAAAATGAAATATTCTTAATGATTCCTTTAAAATTCATCTCTTTTTAACTCTGCCAAAAGCTCTGCCTTTTTCGTTCCAATCAATAATTCCTGATTATATTTCATATATCGTTCACAGGTATGCTCTGCCAAAAACAACACGGCTTCCTTTCCTAAAGTCAACTCTGTCACAAAAACCACCATTTCCTGACCATTTGAGAATGCCTGTTCCATAAAATCAAACGCAAATTCCAATGCCTTTTCTGCCTGACTTTCTGTTTCTTCTAAAACAATTTTCTGTACATCAAAGCCGCGTCTTGCATTAAAAAAACAATTTTCCGCCAAATCTTTTTTCGCTGTAAACATAGACATATCCGAGCCTGCCATGCCATCCTTTAATTTTGCCAGCAAACTCTTTTGCAGTTCTTCTTCCCGTCTTGTATAAAATCCAGCTTCCTTATAGGCTGCTATCTGCAGTTCTTTTTCCTGCACCAATTCTTCGTAATACTGAACCGGATTGGCTGCTTCTATAATACCGGCTCTATATTTTTTCAAAAATGTATACCAATTATCTGTAAGATATTTCTCTTCCCCATATCTCAAAAAATAACCCTGCAGACCATCAAAAAGCAGATTCGTTACTGCTAGCCGTTCATCAAATGCGGCAGCATAAATTCTTGCATAAACTTCCGGTTTTACCTTTCCTATCAGGATATTTTGGATGCCATAGTCATCTTTGTACTTCTGATATAAATCAATGTATGCTGCAAAATCCTCTGCCACTTCTTTATGATGTAAAAATTCATGTACAACAGTTTCGTCAACTGTAATGCCCATTTCCTCATAAACCATCATAAGATTGCTTAAATCTTCCCATCCTCTGGCCGTCACAAACTGCAAACCATCCACATCTGCTTCTACACGATAAAAATTCTTTGGCCGAAGCTCTAAATAACTTAAAACTGCTCCGTGCAGATGCTGCGCTCTGGCATATTCTTTCCAAGTACGATAATCTGCTTCAATTGTCAGATAGCGCAGACGGTCTAACGTTACCATATCAAAATCACGAACCGATTTATTATACTCCGGTGGATTTCCTGCTGCCACAATAATCCATCCCTCCGGTACCGACTGGTTTCCAAACGTTTTGCACTGTAAAAATTGCAGCATCGTAGGGGCCAGCGTTTCCGATACACAATTGATTTCATCAATGAAAAGAATGCCTTCTTTTTGTCCGCTGTCACGAATCTTACGATGTACACTGGCAATAATTTCACTCATCGTATATTCCGTTACTGAATAGGTCTTCCCTTCAAATTCTTCCTCTCTTATAAAAGGAAGTCCAACAGCACTCTGTCTGGTGTGATGTGTAATGGTATATGCCACCAGACCAATTTTTTCTTCTCTGGCAATCTGTTCCATAATCTGTGTTTTTCCAATTCCCGGAGGTCCCATCAAAAGAATCGGACGCTGTCTAATCGCAGGAATCCGATAATTTCCAGCCTCATTTTTTGCCAGATAAGCCTGTACGGTATGTTTTATTTCATTTTTCGCCTGTTTAATATTCATATGTTTTCTACTTTTGTCCTCTTTCCCAAAATTCTTCCGGTTCCAGTTTCAAACAAATCGCCCAAACTGGTACTTGTGTTTCGTCATATTCCTCTAAAAATAAAAATGCCGTCTTGTATTCCGGCCGCTGTTTCGGATAAATCCCTTTTCCATCCGTAAAATACAAAAGACCGCCTAAATTCTTACAATAACCCTGTTCGCGCAATTCATTGACATATGCAAATGCAGGTCTAAAATCCGTTCCCCCGCCGCCAAGCAGCTCAAATCGTTCCATAAACTGTGTCAATTCCGCCTCTGTACGAATAACTGTATCACTTTGTACAATGTTATCACACTGCAAAATACGAATAACCGAATCTGCAAAAAAACTATTGCTCTGATTTAAAATAGCAGCTGTTTCCCGCAAAAACTGTTTTACCAACTCTCCACTAGTAGAATAACTGGTGTCAATTACGATAATAAATTCGCGGATTTTCTTACTTTCCCGACTTTCCATTGGTTCGATTAAAGGCATATTTCCATAAATCTGTAATCCATAGGTATAATAATTCAAATCAAACTCATCCGGATCTTGCTGCAATTCCTCTCTAAGAACAGAAAATTTCTGCAAAAAATCCCGATAACTGCGTCTGCTTTTCGCCCCTGCAATCATTGAAGCCAGCATTCGCTGTCCTTCCTCCTGTTCATCCCCATTTCGCTCCTGCTCCATCCGCGTCTGTCTTGCAATTTTATCCCATTTTTTTCGATTTTCAGAAGCAATCTGCTGTTTTGCCTCGGAATCCGTCTTTTTCGGCCAATACCTGTGATCATCTGTATGAAACTCCAATTCCAAAGCGATAATTTCTTCCTCCGGCAGCTCCCACAGTAGGCGATAAATTTTTGCAGCAGAAATACTTCCTTTTTCCCGCTTCAGTGTTTCATACATTTTTATTCGAAGTCCGCTTAAAATACGCTTTGTACAAGGTTTGTTCATCTCATCAATCAAATATTCCACTGCAATATCGCATGCAAGATGCCAGAATCTGCGGTATTCACCGCTGTCAATCTTACCCGGCATAATCCATAAATGCGAAAACAGACAATGCAGAATCGTATGCAGATACAAACGGTCTAAATATTTTGCATTCTGCTTAAATACCCTTAGCATCTGCTCTGTCGAAAAACAAAGAAAGCTTCCATCTGTTGCAAAAGTATGTACTGCCTTATCATTTTTGGGAGTCAGCACAGACAATGCAGCACTCATAAAGCGCAAATCCAGATAAATTTCATTCCTCACATATTCTAATATTTTCAAAGACATTTCTACTTCCCATTCTTCCTGGGTCTGTATATGCTGCATTCACTCACTCCTTCTGTTCTGCAAAATTACCAACTATTTAAAAATCATCAAATTCATATCTGCTGTTCTTTTTTGTTTGCGGAAAATACTGTTCCTTTAATTGCAAAATTAAAACTCCGCCTTCTGCCCATTCACTTTCTGCTGCTAATCCTGCACAAAATTCCATTGTATTTCTTTCTGCCAAACTACTTTTGCACAGAAACTCTAAAGCTTCCATTTCCCGATTCTTAATGATTGTTCCACAAATAAATTCCAAATGAGCCTTTACATAAGTCTCATATTGAATTCTTGCCTCACTGCCAAGTCCCACCGGATAGCGCAGCCGATTTACTGCCATTTCGCACAAGGTTTTCTCATTTTCTTCTGCACACGCTTTTTGAAACGTACTGTCATAACGCGCATATTCTAATATTCCATCCTTAAAGCATTGTCTGGCGCGGAATCCCTCTCCCTCAATATTTCGTCCAAATAAATGGGCCGGAGCCACTTCATCATAGGATTCATAATATTCTGAAAAAAGAATTTTAGCTTCGTTTTGACCTGCTTCTCCCAAAAAATGCACGGTCATATCAGATGAAATCTGACGTAAAATTAGCCTGGCACCGCTTTTTCCAACCGCACTGCCATGAACTGTTAATCTGTGAAAATTATGACAATTCATAAACGCATCTGAACCTAATTCTGCTAAATTCATTCCCAGTTCCAGTTCTTTCAGCCCTGTACAGTTATAAAATGCATTTCTTCCAATCTTTGTAACCGTATCCGGCAGCACAACACGCTCCAGATACTTATTTTTTGCAAAGCAATAGGGACCAGCCTCTGTCAATGGCAGTCCCTCTATTTCTTTTGGAAGCACCAGCTCACCGGGCATCTTATCGACGCCCAGTAATCTGGCTGTACCCTCTTTTGTTTTTTCCCATTCTAATTGATACATGGTTACTGTCTTTCTGAAATCTCTGTCTTTGTTTTATAAATTGAATTAGCCGGAATCACTCCGCGTACACAGGATGTTGGGTAAACACTGCTGCCTCTTCCAATAACAGTTCCCGGATTAAGTACGGAATTACAGCCAATTTCTACATAATCTCCAAGCATAGCACCAAACTTTTTAAGACCTGTTTCAATCTGTTCTTCTTTATCTTTTACCACAACTAATGTTTTATCTGATTTTACATTTGAAGTAATAGAACCTGCTCCCATATGTGACTTGTAACCAAGTACGGAATCTCCGACATAATTATAATGAGGTACCTGTACCGAATTAAAAATAATAACATTCTTTAATTCTGTTGAATTTCCGATAACAGAGCCTTTTCCAACAATCGCACTGCCTCTGATAAAAGCACAATGGCGAATCTCTGCATCCTCATCAATAATAAGCGGACCATTTAAATAAGCTGTTGGAGCAACTGTTGCACTCTTTGCCACCCAGATATTTTCACCGCGCTGTTCAAATTTCTCCGGATCTAATGTTGGTCCCAATGTTTTAATATAATCACTAATTCCTTTTAAAGCTTCCCAAGGATACGTAAACTGCTCTAAATACTCCTTTGCGATTGTCTGTTCCAAATCATATAAATTACAAATTTTAGCGTTTTCCATTTTATAACCATACCTTTCTGTTCCCCACATTCTTTCTGTTACTTTATCAGCCAGTGCAGATATAAATAAACTTATAAATAGATTTTATATCTCTCCGGGACTCATTGCAACAAAAAATTTAGCAACCATATTAATATAATAACAAGTCACAAATCTTTGCTAAAAATCTTCCATTAAAAATGGCTCTCCTAAAATCCGATCTGCAAACTCCTGTTCCTCCAATTCCTGCTCCTGATATGCCGCAATGTCAGCTGCCATATTGTCATAAAAGAATCCATCGTCTTCGTATGATCTATTCATCGTTTCTGCCATACCAGGTTTTTCATTTGAAATTTTTTCTTTCGTATTCGACTGATTTGATACAACAGAACTTTCCCTAATTTCAAACTCAAACGAAATCCTATCATTCTCAAATTTCAGATAAGCATCAAATGTATTTCCTGCCTTAGAAGTAAATCCCGTCACTTTTTCTTTTGCTCTTCCGGTTTCTAACAATTCCCGAATGATTTCTTCTGAAAGTTCTTTTTTTGCTACTGTATGCGACACCTTAAAGCCACATTCACACTCATAGTACCACTGAGATTTCAAAACTTTCTTTCCACACTTCGGGCAGGCAACACCAGTTTCCACAGGCTTTGGTTTCTCTGGGAAATCGAAAACCACTCGCCCATCCTCTGTCAGCTTTAAAGGCGCATCAAACATCATTCCTGTTTTTGCTATAAATCCCTGAATCACACCTGTTTTCTTATTCGTCAAAAGCTCCTTTACCTGTGCTTCTTTTAAATTAACTCCCGCAATTTTTCCAATAGAAAACCGGCAGCTTTCCGGATTATCTTTTGAATAATTTGCACAGCCGAAGCCAAACGGTGTCGGAACAATCGCCCCATTGCACAAAGGACAGCTTACATCTTTTAGTTTCTTCGCCTCCACATGCTCAAAATCAAACTTCAAGCCTTTAATCACTCCGTCCTCTCCTTTATCCAAAGTAAGACAGGCATCAAATTTCTTTCCCGTTTTCGATTTAAAGCCTCGAATCGTTGACGTTCTGCCCTGTTTTAACAGTTCTTTTACCTGAGCTTCACTTAAATCCTTTTCTGCGATCTTTCCAATTGCAAAATCACAGCCATCAGGAGTATTCGGATTTCGATTTGCACATACATAACCAAACGATGCCACTAAAACCTCACCGCCGCATTTCGGGCAAAAGGCATCCTTGACTTTCTTCATTTCTACATGTTCAAAATCAAATTTTGTAATATATTTTCCCGTCTCATCTTTTTCCAAAGCGATACAGGCATCAAATTTCTTTCCGCTCTTTCCTTTAAAGCCCCGAATCGTAGAAGTTCTTCCATTGGCCAAAAGTTCCTTTACCTGTGTCGGACTTAAGTCTTTTTCTGCCATCTTTCCGATCACAAAATTACAGCCCCCATTTTCATTCTGGCTGCGATGTTCACATACATAGCCAAACGGTACCTTTACGATAGCACCGCCGCAGGCAGGACAGCATATATCTTCTATCACTTCTGGTTTATTTTCAGAAAAGTCAAACTTCATAGAAACCTTTCCTTCTTCATCCTTTTCTAACACCAATGCCGCATTAAATTTCTTTTTGCTCTTTGAAAGAAAACCGCTTAATACCTCCGTTCTTCCTTTTTCTATTAAAGCTTTAAATTCTTCCTCACTTAAATCTCTGCCTGCTACCATTCCTATCGCAAATTTACATCCGGTTCCATCTTTTTTATAATTGCCGCACCCGTAGCCAAATGGTGTCGTTTCCAATTCACCGCCGCAGATTGGACATGCAATACCTAACTTTTTCTTTGCAGCAGCTCCCCTTGCACCTTTTCCGATAAATGGCTGAA
>CAYYZV010000086.1:0-9234 GCA_964476275.1 uncultured Roseburia sp. | reverse complement strand
AAACTTGGTCCGGATATGCCAATGTGGGGCATGATGGAAAACTTCCAGGTTGAAACGATGATGACAATGCAGGGACAGGTTCCAGAGAGTGTACTTAAGGCATTAAATAAGAAATTAAATGCATTTGATTTAGTTGAATAAAGCACTTCGTGCTAATGATTCGCATGAAAATGAAATATGTCGCAAAGTAACTATGCTTAGCGAAAAAAAGATAAGTCCTCATTAATGAGGGCTTATCTTTTTAATTATAAGATTATGCACCAATTAATTTGTCCATTTTTAAAATGTGATTGAACAGCCATTTAGCAAGGAAATCCAATACATCCTGTAAGTATTCCTGCTGATGGTGATCCAAATCTTCCAAATCTTCAAATTTAATATCTACTAGTCTTTCAATAAAGGTATTGTGTGCGCGTCTTTGAGCGTCCAAATCCGGATAATTGATTTTTTCCATATAAGATTCTTCATCCTGGAAGTGCATTTCTGTATAATTTTTCAGTTCTGTAAGAATACGCATGATTTCATCATATTTATCGAAAATAAGATCATCATTTACCAACGCATGAACCTCATTAACAAGGGCAAAGAGCTGACGATGTTCATCATCAATTAATTTAATGCCTGTGAGGTATTCGTCTGAAAAGATATAGGCTTCCTTTGGAGTATCGTCTTTTTTGAATTTTCCAATTAAAATATCACTGCCTAAAATATGGCGGTACAGCCATTTTGCTAAGAATGCAAGCAAATCTTTTGCTGTGTCGAGTGTAAGGTCGCCTGCTGATAAAGTAGAAGTGACTTTTTCACGGAATGCTTCGTGTTCCGCAACCTGACGTTCCAGTTCCGGATCATCAATTTCTAACATGTAGGCTTCTTCATGTGCGAAATGAGTAATAGCGTATTCGTAGAGCTCGTTTAGAAGACGGCTTGTAATGACAGCAACATCTGCATTCGCAACATGTAAAGCAGCATTTGTGGCATTCAATAATTCAAATAAATGTTCATGTTCCTTATCAATTTCAGGAATGCCGATAAGGCAGTCGTTTGTAAACTGATACATAAAAAACCTCCTGCATTTAATACTTTTCTTTTGTGGGATCTGAAATAATGTTCGGTGCACTATGGCTAATTATACCATAGATAGGGAAATTTTGATACTAAAGTTGGTTATTCTTGTAGGAAAAAACATTGAAAATTTGTAATTATTCAGTAGCTCTGTGCATTTACTGCACAGAGCGTGAGAAAGTGATTCAGGAGTGAACAAATCCCATCGGCGAAGCCGATTTTGATGGATTTGTGAATCGTAATTATGAAGGCACTGAATAATTACGAAAATTTGAAAACCTTGACGTTTTATAACCAGATAGATGTTCAAGTGTGACCATTAAGTTTATATGAGGTTAACAGTTGATTGACAAAATTTTGACAAATTTAGCTTAGATTCATGGTAACCGGTAAAACGGTAACGATTGATGAATTGATGGAAAAAGAGGGTGCAAATGTGCGCTCTTTTTTGCTATACTTAAATTATGAGGAGTTTCAGGTAAAACAGAGAGGATTTTTAAGATGGAAAACAGACAATCAATGCAAAGTCAGGAAGAAATGATGAACAGCCTTAGAAAAGAGTTGAAGGTTACAAGATATTGCAGTCTTTTAGTGGCAGTATTATTGGTAGTAGTAATAATAGGAGGCGTGAGTGTTGTAAATATGCTTCATCCGGCAATTTTAGCTGTGCAGGAGATGCAGCCGGTAATGGAACAGATGGCAGAATTGGATGTAGAGATGCTGAATGCAAAAATTGAGCAATTGGATATTGAGGGCTTGAATCAGGCAATTGCAGGGCTTGATACGGAAGAGATGTCAAGGGCTTTGGCAAATATCAATGATGCAGTAGAAAAACTGCAGGAAATTGGAGAAGGATGGAATAATTTTTCCAGCTCTGTGAATCAGTCGATTTCAGGTTTGTTTGGTAATAATAATTAAAAATATTAGGTGTATATAGGAGCAGAGGCGAATGATAAAAAATATTGTTTTGGATGTGGGAAGAGTTTTAGTGGCATGGCAGCCCAAAGAAAAAATGAAAGAATGGGGTTATTCAGAAGAAACCGTATCAGCGCTGTCGAAGGCATTATTTGACTCCGGTGTATGGAACGAAGCCGACAGAGGGGTATTAAATGACGAAGAATTCCTGTCGCTGGCAATCAGCCAGGCTCCCGCTTATGAGAAAGAAATCCGTTATTTTTGGGAGCACGTCGATCAGGCAATTTGGCAGCTGCCATATGCCTTAGAATGGATTCGTGCGATGAAAAAAGCAGGTTATCATGTATATATACTTTCTAACTACGGAAGCTGGACCTTTGATAAGACAAAAGAAAATGCATTAAGCTTTCTTAGTGACGTGGATGGAGCACTTTTTTCTTATGAGGTGAAGCAGATTAAGCCGAATCCGGATATTTTTCAGAGTTTATTTGAGAGATTTTCTTTGGTGCCCGAAGAATGTGTATTTTTAGATGACCTTGCAAAGAATATCGAGGGCGCAAAAGCTGTGGGAATGCATGGAATTGTGTTTACCGATCTGGAAGAGGGACTAGAGGAATTGGAAAAATTAGGTGTAAAAATTAAAATGTAAATAGAGTTTAGAAAGTAAAAGGGATTACAGCAAAAAATAGGAGATGTTTTGCTGTAATCCCACGTTTTTTATAAAACCTGTATTTCAAAAGCAGTTGTCTGAGGCGGAATACTTGCGGTCATAAAATTTGCATGTCTTACCAGTACCCGCATACCGGAGCGCAGATTCTGAAAGTTTATCGGCTGACCGGAAGGGTTAAAAATTCTGGCATCATCTGCAACATTGAATCTTATAATAGAAGAAGTATCAAGGCCGCTGATGGTCGTAAAACTGCGATCCTGTCTGTCAATATCAACAATATTTCCGATTGTTGTATTCTCACGCTCTGGTCTTCGCACGACTTGAATGAAATGTGCAGCAGACTGAGGCGGTATGCTCCGAGTCATGGCAGGCGAGAAAGAGGCATTTATCGTCATACCGACGCGCAGCCTGTTTACAGGTATGAGCATACCATTCTCGTTTAAAATAACAGTACGCGGGGTTACTACAAGCCGCACAGTTTGCTCTGTTCTTCTGCCTTGTGAACGTTCTATATAGCTTACAGTAACAAAGGTAGTCCCCTGTTCACTGGAAATTTCAATTATAGTTCCATTTGAAATGTGAATTGGCATTATAAATTCCTTATAAGTCCTTCCTTTTTGAATTATTATACGCAAAGGTTAAGATTCTGTGTCATCGTCCTTTTTAATCAATTTATAAATAAAAGTAAGTGCCCAGATAAGTACAGGAATTACAACAGAGGCATAAATGGATGCCATGAGCATGCTCATAAAATTTTCACTTGCGGAAAGAGCACAGATGATGGTGGCGGCATACATGCCGACTAAAATGATGATGCCGATAATGGCTAGAATTTGTCTTGCTTTTTTCATAGTGTATAAAAAATCCTTTCGTTTCAGCAAGCTGAATGCCTGCTTTTTTGAAAATTGCCTTGGCTCTGATTGTTTACAAATTTTGGGAGAAATCCTTTTTTAGTGTTGTAGAAAGAAAAAGAGTGTGTTAAAATAATCGTGAGATTTCAAGGACAATATGGTGTACCACCGGACGAGGCGGCAACCTCATCCGGTAAGGATGGTATTACGGGTACCACACAATACAGAACGAGTCTGCGATACACAACGTTATTATAAGTGAAATTTTCGGGTTTTACAATAAGAACTTGTGTAAACAGATGTAGTTTTATGCCTTAAGATATATAACAGGGTGTGAAGTGTGGACGCATACTTGCACCCTGTTCTTGATTTCTCACTGACAGTTTCATATGGCAGCAGTATGTTTATGGTTATTGGGAACGGAGTGAACAGTAATTGGTGCTGTGTTGCTATGTGGAGCTGTCGAAAGTGAGAAATCGGAGTTGTGAACAGACTGCGATTATTTGTGATGCAAAAAACATCAGAATAGCCGCAGTTTTTTATTTGACTTCGGTTTTTAGATAAAAACAGAAGGAGAATGAAGATGAAAAAGAGAAGCAAACTATTGGCAGGGTTGCTGGCTGTTTCAATGACGGTATCCATGCTTGGTTCTGCAGGAACTGCGGTGCAGGCGACGGAAGCCTCGGATGTGTTGGAAATGACCAATGCAACAGAAACTGAAATGCTAGAAACGACAGCAACAGCAGAATTGGCTGAAACAGTAACAGAAGCAAGCGATTTCACATATTCTGTACTGGAAGATGGAACAATTGAGATTACTGGTTATACAGGAGAAGCAACAGATGTTATCATTCCGGCAGAGATAGATGGAATGACGGTAACAACTGTTAGCGGTTTTTATCAAAACACGAGGGTAACATCTGTTGTGATACCGGAAGGTGTGACAAGTATAGGAGGACAGGCATTTTATCGCTGTGTGCGTTTGATGTCCGTTACACTTCCGGAAAGTTTAGTAAGTATAGGGAAACAGGCATTTTTCTTCTGTACAAGTTTAACATCGATAGAAATACCGGAGAATGTATCCAGTATAGATGTAGGAAATCAGATATACAATGCATTCTCATATTGTCAGAAACTGACAGAAATCACAGTAAGTGAGCAGAATTCGTATTATGCGAGTTATGATGGTGTATTGTATAATAAATCAATGACAGAACTTCTTTTATGTCCGGCTGGAAAAGAATCGGTTGCAATAAAAGAAGGAATAAGTACGATAGGACAAGAGGCATTTGCTGAATGTGACAAGCTGACATCTGTTATAATACCAAGATATGTGAGAATGATAGAAAGTGAAGCATTTATTTCCTGTGAAAATCTTAAGGAAGTAACGCTTCAGGATGGATTAACAACTATAGGAAGTAATGCATTTTCTAACTGTCCTAGTCTGACTTCTATTGCGATTCCAAATACAGTGGAAAGTATAGGCGATTATGCATTTTTAGATTGTGAAGCTTTAGAATATATAAAAATACCTGAGAGCGTGACAAGTATAGGAACCAATATATGTCTGAATCCTTATGGAGATAAGGGCCCTACACCGATTATGGGTTATGCTGGTTCATATGCACAGACTTATGCCGAAGAGAATGGGATTCCGTTTATAGTAATTGAAGTAGAGAAAGCGGAAATTATAGGTGATTATACACTGAATGGAATGCCTGTTTTTACACATGATGATGAAGATAGTGTTCCTGTAAAATTTACTTATACAGATGGAACAGAAGAAATAATATATGAACATAGCTGGGAAGATAATGTAAGACTACAAACAGGACAGAGTTTTCGTGTATCTTTTGATAAGACGTTATCTTCTGGATATGATGAAGTTATGGGCATGGATAGAATAGATAGCGCAAGAGGACTATGTAGCGTAAGAGTTTATGCTGAAGATGGAATAGGAGAATATACTACAGAACAAGAAATTTTGATGTGGAATCTTGGTAAAGATGCGCCGATATTTACTAAAGTTGGTCAAGTAGAGAAAGTAGATGGACAAAAATCTGATGAGACACAAAAATTCCTTGTAGTATGTGAGGAAAGTGGTAATTATATTTTAAGATATACAGCTTCTGATGAATATAAAGAAAGAATTGTGATAGGAATAGAGAACGAAGATGGTTCGGCATCCTATTATTATTTAAAAGCATTTGCTGGTTTTACAGGAATGATGAGAGATGAGCTTGAAGCGAATGCAGCAATGTATTTTGAGGCTGGACAAACCTATACGGTTATAGTTAAAGCGCGTGAGGAAGCAGATATAAGCTATGAACTTTCTTTTGCAAAAGAACCGACAGTGACAGATGTTTCTATAGATAATGAATCTTGGCCGCGTAAAGATGGTGATTTTAATTGGTGGGGACTTAATGGTGGATTTCCAATTGTGGTAACTTATAGTGATGGAAGTATTCAGCATTTACATGGTCCACGTGATCACAGAGGTGAAAATGAGATAGACAAAACATATCCTTATTTGCAATATGATGATTATGGAAATTATTTTGTATTTGCATTAAAAGATGAAACACAGGAAATGTATGACCAGAAGCATTGTTTAATAGGCGGCGAATATCCGGTTACAATTACCGTAAGTGATGGTCAGGTTTATGAAGATGTAATTAAGATTCAGAAGAATTCAGAACTGCCAGAAGAAGAACCGGATAGTAATAAAACTAACGAAGATGATAAGAAACCATCTACTGACAGCCCGACTGTCGATAATACACAGATGATTCCAAGCGGTTCAACCACAATCAACGGTCAGGAAGTAGAGCTTGAAATCAAAAATGTGGAAGATGCAAAAGCAAACATGACCGAAGAACAGCAGACTGCAATCGATGAAGTACTTAACGTGATAAAGGGCGGAGATATTTCAAAGATTAAAGAAATGCAGAAAACTTTGATTGAGAAAATTGCAAACAAAGATGCATTTGAAATTTTGTATTCGAAGTTAATTGACGTGGTATTGCCACAAGGACATGAAATTCCAAAAGATGGCATGAAAATCCGAATCGAAGATGAGAAGATTAAAGCTGGTATGCATATGGTTATGCTTCATATGAAAGCAGATGGTATATGGGAAAATATTCCGGTTACTGCATTAGATGGCGCAATTGAGGGTGTAGTAAATTCTTTATCACCAATCTATTATTTTGAAATTGAACTGGAAACAGCACCATCTTATAACAGCAGTGCATCTAATACTTCAGCTGAGATCACATTTAATGCAGCAAATGGAACACCAATGCGCTGGCTTACATCAAAGGAAAATGGAAACTTCTCTATTTCAGGCAGACAGACATCGATTCCGGAAGGTGCAGAATTCAGTGTACGCTTAGTGAGTGATGATGTGTATGAATCAGTAAAAGCAGTTGTAACAAGGGCAAAAGGAGCAGTAGGCTTCGTAGCATATGAAATGAATCTTTGCGATGCTTTTGGAAATGCAATTACAAAATTTGAAGGACATGCAGATATCAGTATGCCGATTCCAGCCGGACTTTATGTACCGGAAGGAAATACAGTGACAGTATATTGTGTAAATAACGGAAAATTACAAAAATGTAATACCGTTGTGCAGGATGGTATCGTGACCTTCGGTACAACACATTTAAGCACATTTGTATATGTGTCAGAAACATTAGAATCAGCAGCATCAACACCGGTATATTCATCTGTTGCTTCACCGAAAACAGCAGATAATAGTAATATGAGCTTTTATGTAACAATATTAGGCATGATGGCTTTATGCAGTATGATTTATACAATGCGCAAAAAAGAAAACAGATAATGAAATAAATGTAAAAATGCTGCTTGCAAAAGAGATTTTGCGGCAGCATTTTTATACTTTTAGAAAATAATTTAACAAACATACGTTCTTGCTTATTGCAATAGGAAAATAGATAAGATATAATAAGAGAAAGTTATTGATGCTGCTGTGAAAAGAGAGGGCGGCGAGAAGTATGGTAATGTTGGAGGCAGATATGGCACGAACAGTAGCGATTGGTATACAGAATTTCGAAAAAGTAATAGTTGGAGACTATTTTTATATTGATAAAACCTTATTCATTAAAGAATGGTGGGAAAGCGGAGACGATGTGACGTTGATTGCCCGTCCGCGTCGTTTTGGAAAGACATTAAATATAAACATGCTGGAGACATTTTTTTCTATGGAATATTCAGATAAGGGGCATTTATTTGAAAATTTGAATATTTGGAAAGAGGAAAAGTATCGTAATTTACAGGGAACGTATCCGGTAATCAGTTTGTCATTTGCAAATGTGAAAGAAAGAGATTATCAGAATACAAGAGAAAAAATATTTCAGTTAATAATTAATTTGTATTCAAAATATGATTTCTTACGAACCAGTGATGTTTTAACAGAAAAAGATAAGGCTTATTTTGAAGGCATATCAAAGAATATGAGTGACAGTGATGCGGCGATAGCCCTTTATCAGTTATCGGATTTTTTATATCGTTATTACGGAAAAAAAGTGATCATTTTATTAGATGAATATGATACGCCGATGCAGGAAGCGTATGTAAATGGTTTCTGGGATGAACTGGTATCGTTTATTAGAAGCATGTTTAACGCAACGTTTAAAACAAATCCTTATTTGGAAAGAGCTGTTATGACAGGAATTACAAGAGTCAGTAAAGAGTCTATTTTTTCGGATTTAAATAATTTAGAAGTAGTGACTACTACCGCTGATAAATATGCAACAGCGTTTGGTTTTACAGAAGAGGAAGTTTTTATGGCATTGGAAGAATGTGGCTTGGAAAGTGAGAAGAAAGGTGTAAAACAGTGGTATAATGGATTTACTTTTGGCAGTCATAAAGATATCTATAATCCATGGTCTGTTTTGAATTTTCTTGACAAGGGAAAATACGGAACGTACTGGGCAAATACGAGCAGTAATAGTTTGGTGAGTAAGCTGATCCGGGAAGGTAACAAAGAAGTGAAAAATACATTTGAATCACTTTTAAAGGGAGGAACCATACATTGTCAAATTGATGAACAGCTTGTGTATAGCCAGCTTAATGATAGCGAAGAGGCCATTTGGAGCCTGCTCCTTGCCAGTGGATATTTAAAGGTAATAGGTTACGAAAAACAGACGGCGAATAACTGGGAAACAGAAA
This sequence comes from uncultured Roseburia sp., assembly GCA_964476275.1. Lineage (GTDB taxonomy): Bacteria > Bacillota > Clostridia > Lachnospirales > Lachnospiraceae > Roseburia. The sequence continues at coordinate 543 of CAYYZV010000086.1, read as the reverse complement.
TATTATATGAATTAAGGCTGACGAATGGTGAAGTTCAGGGAATGTTTTATAATATGGTACGTGGCTGGTTTGGTATGGCAAAATCCTATTATAATGGATTTGTAAAGGCATTACTTCGAAATGATGTGGAAGAAATGAACGCATATATGAATTATGTTGCGCTAAGGACATTCAGTTATTTTGATATAGGAAGCAATCCGACAGAAGAACCGGAGCGTTTTTATCATGGACTAGTTATCGGCTTGTTAGTACAACTATATCAGGATTATGTAGTTATTTCAAATAGGGAAAGTGGATTTGGAAGATATGATGTCATGATAGAACCTAAGATTCCGAATTCCGGAAAAGATGCATTTATTTTAGAATTTAAAGTGCATAATCCGAAGAAGGAAAAAACGTTAGAGGAAACAGTGGAAGCAGCACTTGCACAGATTGAGCTGAAAAAATATGAAACTGCACTGCTCTCAAAAGGAATTCCGGCAGAACGAATTTATAAATATGGCTTTGCTTTTGAAGGAAAAAATGTATTAATTGGATAGTTAG
>CAYYZV010000085.1:0-9244 GCA_964476275.1 uncultured Roseburia sp. | reverse complement strand
TGAATACAAAGTTTCTTGGGGTGCTGACTTACAAACAGAACATGAAAGATACCTTACAGAACAGGTATTCAAACGTCCTGTATTCGTAACAGATTATCCAAAGGAAATCAAAGCATTCTATATGAAGCTGAATCCGGATGGAAAGACAGTAGCAGCTGTAGACTGTCTTGTGCCTGGTATCGGTGAAATTATCGGCGGAAGCCAGAGAGAGGATGACTACGATAAGCTTTTGACTCGTATCAAAGAATTAGGTTTAAACGAAGAAGATTATGGCTTCTATTTAGACCTTCGTAAATATGGTTCTGCAAGACATGCAGGTTTTGGTCTTGGCTTTGAACGCTGCGTCATGTATTTGACAGGTATGACAAATATTCGTGACGTAATCCCATTCCCACGTACTGTAAACAATTGTGAACTTTAAGATTTAGACAGCAGAGGTCTCCGTGAAAGCGGAGACCTTTTTTAGCACCGGGCATTACGAATGCTTTAGAGAAAAGTACTTGTAATTTTTTTGATTTGGTGAAAAGTGAATAAGAAGTCCCATATATTGAGAAAAAGTTTGGCAAAAATTGGCTGATGAAATTTTTCCAATGCTATTGTATACTATACAGGAATTTGTTTGTGACTATGAAGAAATAAAGAGGTCACATAAGTTATGTTTAACAGATATTAGGGAGGAAAAAATGAAAAGATTTTTAGCTATTTTAGCAGCAGGAGTTATGTTAATTGGAACAATGACAGCTTGTGGAGGCAGTTCAGATAATGCAGGTAATGCTGGCGCGGCAAATTTAGAAGGAACCTGCAGTGAGATTTTGGCACAGGTATATGAAAATGCAGAATTAGATGCAGATTTCAGAGAAGCACTTGCTTATTATGCAAATGAACCAATTCCAACAGACGATGCAGAAACACAGGCATTTATGATTGGTACATCTGATGTAGCGTTTACAGATTCTGTATATTCAGCACCAATGATGAGCTCTGTTGCTTATCAGTGCGTTCTCCTTCGTTTAGAAGAAGGTGCTGATATGGAAGTTGCAAAAGCAACATTGCTTGCAAGTGCAGATCCTGTAAAATGGGTATGTGTAGAAGCAGAAAGCGTTTATGTAGAGAATGTTGGCGATGTTGTAATGGTACTTATGGCAGATGAACCAATGGCATCTGCAATTAAAGATGCATTTCTTGCATTAGGTGAATAATTGTAAATAATAAAGATAGGTGGTGGGAAGCTTGCTGTTTTCAAGTGTAACGTTTTTATACTATTTTTTGCCAATCACATTACTGATATATTTTGTGGTGCCGAAAAATTGGAAGAATGCGATACTGTTTCTGGCAAGCTTCCTTTTTTATTTCTGGGGAGAACCGAAGTACTGTATTTTAATGGCAGTGTCGATTTTTCTAGGATATTTCGGCGGTCTTTTGATTGGGAAAATGCAATATCAGACGTCTTTACAGGGGACGAGGGAAAATGCAGACCGAAACAACAGAGAAAAATTTGTGACAGCTATAGCAGTGCTTTTGCTGTTAAGTTTTTTGGCAGTTTTTAAATACGCAGATTTTAGTATTTCTACGATAAATGGTATAACTGGAAGTAATCTTTCTCTGCTAAAGCTTGCACTACCGATTGGCATTAGTTTTTATACATTTCAGATTGTAAGTTACCTGATAGATGTCTATCGAAAAGACGTAGAGGTGGAGAAGAATTTTATTAATTTTGCTGCATATGTGGTAATGTTTCCACAGCTAATCGCAGGACCGATTGTACGCTTTCAGACGGTGCAGGCAGAGCTTCGGGAACGAACTTTGTCTATAGATAAGACGGCAAAAGGGATTGAACGGTTTGTGGTTGGACTGGCGAAAAAAGTATTGATTGCTGATTTGCTTGGAGAGTTTGTACTGGTTATGGATTCAGTACCAAAAAGCAGTGCAGTTTTATTGTGGATAACAGCATTAGCCTACGCAATGCAGATTTACTTTGATTTTTCCGGATATAGCGATATGGCGATTGGTCTGGGACTGATGCTTGGATTTCATTTTCCTGAGAATTTCGATTATCCTTATGTATCGAAGAGTATTACAGAGTTTTGGCGCAGATGGCATATGACGCTGGGCGGCTGGTTCCGTGATTATGTCTATATTCCATTGGGTGGAAGCAGAGTGTCGTTCTTTAAATGGCTGCGCAATGTATTTGTTGTGTGGTTTTTAAGCGGTTTGTGGCATGGAGCAAGCTGGAATTTTGTGCTGTGGGGCATTTATTTTGGAGTCTTGTTAGCCCTGGAAAAATTGTTTTTAAAGAAGCGGCTTATGAAATTGCCAAAAATATTACAGCACATATATGCCATTGTTTTGGTAGTAATCAGCTTTGTGATTTTTAGAATTGAAAATTTAGGAGAGGCTTTTGCTTATCTGGCAGGAATGTTTGGCTTTGGATTGGAAAAGGTGCAGGCGGCAGATGGAATTAGTCTTGGGGTTTATCAGGTACAGAATTATGGAGTAGTGATTTTAGCAGCAGTAATCATTGCACTGGGCATTCCGAAGCAGATTTTTTTGTGGTTAGAAGAGAGATTGTCTGGAAATTTATCAGACACCTGCCGTCGGCAAATGAAAGCTGTCATAAAGTGGATACAGCCGGTTTATTATTTAGTACTTTTGCTAGTGGTAACAGCATTTTTAATTCAAAGTTCGGTACATCCGTTTTTATATTTCCGTTTCTAAGAGGTGGCGTTTGTGAAGAAAAAAGAAGAACGACTTACAAGTAAAAATAGTTTGATAGTCACCATAAGCTTCTTTGTGCTGGTTGCAGCTTTGGGAGTAGGTTCCGTATTGCTGCCGGATACAGAATTGTCAAAAGAAGAAAGACGGCATTATGCAGATTTTCCGAAGCTGACATGGCAGACGATAAGCAGCGGAAGCTTTATGGATGATTTGGAAGAATATCTGCTGGATCAGTTTGCGGCAAGAGACTGGTTTCGAAGCCTAAAGACGGAAGTGGAAACTACATTATTTGGCAAAAAGGATGCGAATAATTATGTATTATGGGAGAATGGTCTTTATGAATTAGATACAGAATGGAATTCTGCTTATGTGATTAGAGCTGCAAAAGAGTTTTCTGCCCTGCAGGAGCAGTGGTTTGCCGAGGCTGATGTATATTATGGAATCATTCCGGATAAAAGTTATTTTTTGCCAAAGGAGAAATTTCCTGTCACCGAAGATGAATGGGTGCTTTCTGCCATGCAGGAATATTTGACTGAAGCGGAGTATATCGATTTGTATCCATATTTGACAATAGATGATTATTACCGTACAGATTTGCATTGGAAGCAGGAAGCAGTTTTAGATGTTGCAGAGGTACTTTTGACGGCAATGGAGGAAGAGACGGAGTCTGTTTATGAGGTTACGGAAGTAACGGATGCGTTTTATGGCGCTTATGCCGGAGCCTCTGCTTATAATGTGCAGTCGGACAGCATTTGCAGTGTAACAGGTGGTGATATTGATACAGCAGTTGTTTACGATTACGAAAAGAAACAGGAAGTCAGTGTGTATGCACCGGAAAAATTGGATGGAATGGACCCATATGATTATTATCTTTGGGGTGCAAGAGCATTGCTTACTATAAAAAATCCAAATGTACAAAATGGAGAAAAATTAGTATTGTTCCGTGATTCCTTCGGAAGCAGCATTGCTCCATTGTTAATAGAAAGTTACGAAGAAATCACACTGGTGGATTTGCGGTATATTTCTGCAGATTATCTGCCGGAACTGATTGATTTACAGGAATATGACGATGTCCTGTTCTTATATAGTCAACGGGTGCTGCGGCATAGCGATAGTTTGAAGTTTTAAGAAGGCAGACTTTCCTGAAAAATAAACTCCGTAATCATAAAGCTCTCATCGGATGCATAATCTTTAAAGAAAATGTATTCGGCGGGAGCTTTATGAATTTAGTGAATCAGTTAAAACCCAGAAATGAGAAGAAGAATCCGGCGGGGGTTATGACACTGACGGTAATTTTGATGTATGCGATAAGTGCAATTCTGCTTTTTGTATTAGCAATGCTCTTGTATCAGATGGAACTTACAGAAGAGGTGGTAAAAATTGGCATTATTGTGGTTTATATAGCATCGGGATTTGCAGGCGGATTTTTTGCAGGCAGACAGATGAAGGATAAAAAATATCTGTGGGGACTGCTTGCGGGTGGAATTTATTATGTATTACTATTTCTGTTTTCGCTGTTTGTAAAACAGGGAGTGGGAGAGATGGCTGGGTTAGAACCAATGCAGATGTTTATAAAATTGATTTTATGTGCTATATCCGGTATGGCAGGAGGAATGTTAAGTTAAGTTATGTCTTTTCTTGTGGTATAGAAGTGTGTTATACTATAGTGCGAGATGTTTTACATAAGAAAGAAGGGCATTAAAAATGAAGAAAAGTAAAGCAGGTATTGTAATGGCGTTTGTCCTTGCAGCAGTAGTTGGACTAAGTTATTATGCAACCTTGATTTTAACCGCCACAGGAACAGGGGGCGAGATGTCTATTCCACTGGGATTGGATTTGTCTGGCGGAGTGTCTATTACATATCAGGTTCTTGATGAAAATCCTACGGAAGAAGATATGGGGGATACCATATATAAACTTCAAAAGCGTGTAGAGGGCTACAGTACGGAGTCTTCGGTATATCAGGTGGGCGAGGATCGTATTACGGTAGAGATACCGGGGGTATCAGACGCGAATAAGATTTTAGAGGAATTGGGAAATCCGGGTTCACTGCAGTTTACTACAGAGGACGGAGACACTTTTATGACAGGGGATCAGGTTGCAGATGCACAGGTAGCTGTCACAGAGGATTTATATGGAAATAAAGAATATGTGGTAGCGCTTACGATGACAGAGGATGGTGCGGAAATATTTAAAAAGACCACAGAAGAATATCTTGGCAGATGTCTGCCGATTGTTTATGATGGGGAAATTATCAGTAATCCTTATGTACAGACTGTAATTACCGGAGGACAGGCACAGATTTCCGGTATGGCATCTTATGAAGAAGCGAATATACTGGCAACACAGATTCGTATTGGTTCACTGGCACTTGAATTAAAGGAATTAGAGTCATCTGTTGTAGGAGCACAGCTTGGAAGCCAGGCAATTTCTTCCAGCTTAAAGGCTGCGTCAATTGGACTAATTATGGTAATGATTTTTATGATTGTTATGTATAGAGTGCCTGGAATCGCTGCGTCTATTGCGTTAATTATGTATACTACAATAGTGATTGCAATTTTATATTTGTACGAGATTACGTTAACCCTTCCGGGAATTGCGGGTATTATTCTTGGTATTGGTATGGCAGTGGATGCAAATGTTATTGTTTTTTCACGTATCAGAGAAGAAATTTCAGACGGATTAAGTGCCGGTACTGCTATGAAAGCAGGTTTTCAAAAGGCTTTATCTGCGATTTTAGATGGAAATATTACTACTTTTATAGCAGCGCTTGTATTGATGGGACTTGGTTCAGGAACGGTAAAGGGATTTGCTTATACATTGATGATTGGTATTTTGGTATCGATGTTTACTTCTATGGTAGTGACCCGATTTGCGCTCTATGCACTTCATGGATTAGGCTTTAAGGATGAAAAGTTCTACGGCAGAATGAAAGAAGTAAAAAGCATGGATTTTATTGGAAAAAGAATTCTTTTTATCGGAATATCATTAGCGATTATGGCGGTAGGTTTTATTACAATGGGCGTACAGCAGGCAAAGGGAAACGGCATGCTGAATTTTGGTTTGGATTTTGTTGGAGGAACTTCTACTACGGTGGATTTGGGAGTGGACTATAGCATTGAAGAAATAGAAGCTTATATTATACCGGAAATATCAGATATTATTGATTCTAATAATATACAGGCAAATAAAGTAGAGACTACTACACAGATTACAATTAAGACACCAACCTTGTCTTTAGAACAGCGTGAGGCGGTAAATGAAATGCTGGTTTCTGAATTTGGAGTAGAGGAAGATACGATTCAGTGTCAGAACATCAGTTCTGTGATTAGTTCGGAAATGCGTATGGATGCATTTGTCGCAGTCGTGGTTTCCTGTATTTGTATGCTGATTTATATCTGGTTTCGCTTTTCGGATATTCGTTTTGCGGCCAGTGCTATCGCTGCATTGGTTCATGATGTGCTGATTGTAATTGGTGTATATGGAGTGCTTCGTATTTCGGTAGGAAATACATTTATTGCATGTATACTGACAATTGTAGGATACTCTATTAATGATACAATTGTTATTTTTGACCGTATCAGAGAAAATCTTGCTCCACTGCCGGGGATACATTCACCGGAATTATTGAAGGAGGCAGCAAACCGTAGTTTGACTCAGACTTTATCAAGAAGTATTCATACTTCTGTTACAACCTTTATTATGGTATTAATGCTTTACATTTTAGGTGTGGCATCGATTCGTGAATTTGCACTTCCGCTTATGGCAGGTCTGATTTGCGGAACCTATTCATCTGTTTGCATTGCAACACAATTGTGGTATATGTTAAAGGTGAAATTTCCGACAAGAGAAGTGGAAGAGTAAGTGAAATTTTGGTGGATTTCGCAGGAGAAGGCAAATGAGTAAACAAATCTTAGTTATGATGTGTGCGATTAATTTGGATAATCAGCGTAAATTACTGGAAGGAATGATACAGGCAGCGAAGGAGACAGATAATAATCTGTATGTCTTTGCGAATTATGTCAGCTATAAGGATAAGCTGGAACATATTCAGGGTTCTTATCAGATTATGCAGCTTCCAGATTTTAAACAATTTGACGGTGTGATTTTTGCACCAAATACAATTCAGTACCGGCCGGCTGCCGAATATGTACAAAATGCCATTCGGGAGAGTGGAATTGCTGCTGTCAGTATTGATTTAGAACTGCCGAATATGGGATGCTTTGGTGTAGCCAGCTATGAAGCTGAGTTTGCCATGGTGGAGCACTTTATTAAAAGACACGGGGCAAAAGAGATTGTGTATGTGTCCGGTGCGTTATTCCGTCCGGAAGGGGCAGTGCGTTATAAAGCTTATTGTGACGCAATGGAAAAGAATCGTCTTCTTGTGAAAGAAGAAAATATATATAATGGCAATTTTGCAACAGAAGGCGGGCAGGAAGCAGCGTATGCTTTGCTTAAAAGAAAAGATTTTCCGAGATATATTGTCTGTGCGAATGATGCAATGGCAATTGCCATGGTGGATGTATTTAAGCAGCATGGCATACGAGTGCCGGAGGATGTAAAGATAGCAGGTTTTGATGATTCTGAATCGTGCGAGCTGCTGAATCCTTCTTTGACATCGGTTAATAAAAATCAGCATTATGCAGGCTACCATGCAGTGAAGGAGATTCTTTCACAGATAAATGGAGAACCGGCTAAGCAGCATCAGGTACCATGTGAACTGGTGATTCGCCGCAGCTGCGGATGTGCAGAAACAGAAAATTATGATGTAAATAACCTGAAGGATCGATATATGCACAATCAGGTACATATACAGAGAACAGCGGATATTATGAGGAATATGTCTGCTGAATATTCAGGTATGGAAAAGCCGGAGGATTTGGTTGAGGCTACGAAAAAATATATTGCAGAGCTGGGAATGGAGCAGTTTTATCTTTGTCTATGTGAAAGAGATAAGCTGTTTGGAAAGAAAAATGATGATTTGACAGGTTCTGTAGATTTAATGCAGGTAAGTACGGATTATACGGAAGAGATTACGATTCCGCTGGCGTATGAAAATGGTCGTTTTACAGAGTATGGCAAATTCTCGAAAGGGCAGGTATTGCCGGAAGAGTGCAAAAAGCGAAGCGGCGGCAATTTTTATGTAGTCGTTCCTGTATATTACCAGAGATGGTCCTATGGATATTGTGTCTGCGGCAACAGCCGTTTTCCACTGGATTCCAGTCTGTTTTATGCCTGTGTTATGAATATCGGAATCGGTTTGGAGAATATTCGTAAGTGGATGCTGTTAAAGGATACAGTGAAACGTTTAAATGATATGTGGATCTATGATACGATGACAGGCATTTATAATCGGGCAGGTTTTTATTACTATGCCGAGCAGATGTTTCAGGAGCTGCAGGAGCTGGACGAAAAGATATTTTTGATTTTTGTGGATGTAGATGGATTGAAACAGGTAAATGATACGCTTGGACATGAAGCCGGAGATAATTTGATTCGTGAAATGGCAGAAGCAATAAAGCTGACGGAAACAAGAGACCGGCTTGGTATGCGGTATGGCGGAGACGAGTTTGTTTTATTTGGCAAGTGTCAGAAGGGAGAGACGGAGGAAAGTCTTTTGTCAGAGATTCGAAATAATATGGAGTTTCGGAATCAAATAAGCAGATATCCATTTAAACTGCATGCAAGTATCGGTATTTCCATTTACAAGGCGAAAGAGGTAGATAAGCTGGAGAAAATGGTAGAGCTGGCTGATAGGAAGATGTACGAGGAAAAACGTCAGAAGAAAGTAAGATAAAGGAAGCGAAAGTGGCAGTAATTTATTTCAGCATAATAAATATAGCAGGCTTTGCAATGATGGGAATCGATAAAAGTCGTGCGAGACGCAAAGCATGGAGAATTTCAGAAAAAGCATTGTTTACCTGTGCGCTCATAGGCGGAAGTCTTGGATTGACAGCAGGTATGTATGCATTTCGTCATAAGACGAGACACCGATATTTTAAATACGGATTGCCTGCTATTTTTCTGGTACAAGCAGTACTTATGAGTTTTATAATTAAATAATATAACAAACGAAAGTTTTCGTAATTGACCGAAAGAATGAACTCCTTTATAATGGGAATAGTTGTTTGAAAGACAGGTGTTTTTCATAGAAAGACAGATAAGGTGGAGGAAAAGGGAATGTATACATTAGAGGATATTCAGGCAGTGGATATGGAAGTGGCACAGGCCATTACCGATGAATTTGAAAGACAGAGCAGTCATATTGAATTGATTGCATCAGAAAACTGGGTAAGTCCTGCAGTTATGTCAGCAATGGGAAGTGTTATGACAAATAAATATGCAGAGGGTTATCCAAGCAAACGTTACTATGGTGGATGTGAATGTGTTGACGTAGTAGAAGAATTGGCAAGGGAACGTGCAAAAGAATTATTTGGATGCGATTATGTCAATGTTCAGCCACATTCAGGTGCTCAGGCAAATATGGCAGTACAGTTTGCTATTTTAGAGCCAGGCGATACTGTAATGG
>CAYYZV010000084.1:4420-9308 GCA_964476275.1 uncultured Roseburia sp. | reverse complement strand
TTTGGCAAGCCAGAGGTACTACCTGCCTATATCATCCCCACCACATCGGGAGGAATCAATACGAATATTTTGCCAAGAAAACGATGTGGGAAATATGTTTTGAGCGTGGAGCGAAAAGCATATTTCGTCTGTCTGGAGAGATTTTTTCGACAGACAGAGAAAAGGGGGATGATGTGCACTGTTTACGGAGGACAACCCCGACAGGAAGATAGCATATCTTCCCAAACGGCTACAGAGAGAGTCTTGAAATGATGGCAGATGGATACGGATAGGAATGGATGCGATGAGATATGATGGAGAATTTTATGGAAAATAAAGCATTGTGGCTGTTTTACCATAGGATTTTGCAGCATTAGCAGAAAACATAATTCTCGTGAACGTATTCATGGTTTCATTTTAGGTGATAGATGTAGCCGAAAAATACAACAGAATAAAAGAGAAAAAGAAAATGAAGAAGTCATGCGGTTCTGAAACAGAATTGTGTGATTTTTTTGCATTTATGGAAAGAAGGTGTTATATGGGATTTCGAACAAAGGACGAAGTAATCTATTCTCGTGTTACTGGCAGTACAAGAGGAGAATTTCACAAGCAGATGGAAGAAAGCGGATATAAAAGTTCTTCCGATTTCATAGAGTATTTACTCCGTGTGAACAAGGGTAAACAGGTGGATGGAGTGACCTTGAAAGCGTTTATGGATGTGATGAAAGAGGTTGTCTATGAATTGAAAAAACAAGGGGTAAACATCAATCAGATTGCAAGATATATCAATTCCTATCTTGGATTTGCCACGGAGGAAGCCTTTCGGGATATGGAAAAATCTTATAAAGATATGGAAGACCGAGTATTAGAATTATTGGAGAAGGTGGCTTAATGGCAGAAGTATATGGAAATGTGAATGTAAAATACAATCCCTGTAAATCCATTGCACAATTAAAGAGTGCTGCGGATTATATTCTGGGAAAACGAAAGGAACAGATAGCAGCCGGTATCGAAAAGACCAGTAATGAACTTTACAATGCCTTTGGCTGTAATCGTGACAATTTTGCTAACAGCCTGATCATTACAAGAAAAATGCACCAGAAGAAATATTCCAGATACAAGCCGAAGGAGATCTTGGCACAGAAAATATCCATTTCCATTCATCCAAAAGACAGCAATAAACTGAGTTACAGAGAAGCCTATAAAATGGCGGAGCAGTTTGCAAGAGAGTTCTTCTGGAGTAAAGGATATGAAGTGCTGTTTGCGGTGCATACAGATACAGACCATATCCATGCACATTTTCTGGTGAGTAACTGTAATCAGAAAGATGGCACTTCCTTTCGCAGAGGTCCGAAGGAACTGGTAGAGATGTCGAAATATTTCGGTGTACAGTGTATGGAATATGGGCTTTATAATTCTGTTCGTGATTCTTTCTACAGCTCGGATAAAGACCGAGAGGAAATCACGTTTGCAGAACATCAGATGAAAAAACGTGGCAAGCTGTCTTTTAAGGATGAGATCAAAACCTATATCCGTTTGGTAATGAATTATGAGTGTACCAAAACAGTACAGGATGTGGTGGATATGCTGGCTCTTATCTATGGAATGGATATCCGATTAAAAGGTAAGACCATCAGCTATGCACTTCCCTATGATCTGAACAAAGGTGGAAAAACAAAAGCGGTGCGTGGTAGCAAACTTGGGAAACGCTTTACCGTAGAAGGGATTGAACAGTATTTACAGGAGAAAGAACAAAAACGATTGGAATATCAGAGGACGGAGTGGGAGATTGAGGAATCGAAACTTACTGTGAATGATTATTTTGATTGGGAAGAAAAGCCGACCGAAGATAAATCTGTGTATCAGGCATTTGATGAATTTATGGAAAGAGAAAATATTCCAGAGAATGATGAGTCTGTATTTTATGGAGGGGCATTTCAGGATTTTCACAGGGAATGGCAGGGGATTCCAGAAGAAAAGAAAGAAGAACCGATCGATTATGCAAAGATACCGATGAAGGCCAGGGTTCACCTGCTTCCGCCACCAACGGATAATACGATGGAGGAGTTTGAACAGTATAAAGTCCGTATGGGATATAATGAGGGAGAACTGAAATCTGTCAGATATCGAATGAGTGTGTACGATGATTTTCTAAAGGAATATGAGTATCGTAAGAAAGTGAAGGGAGTACAGAGAACGGAGCAAAAGCAGAAAGTACCGAAAAAGAAAAGAGATTATTGTAGGTGATAAGAAAAAGTAATATATTTTTGAAGTTTGGAAAAGATACTGTTGTAAAGCGAAAGAGAATAGAGTTCCTTTTGCTTTACAACAATATATGGGGGAGCGGAATTAAATTAATTGTTGCTCATTAATAATTAGTTTAAATTGCAATCCCAGTTTTTCAGCAGCTTTGCGGCATAGTACCATTCGAGTCATGAAAATTTCGAAATAGTCCATAACAGAGCCGAATTTTGTGTCAACGGTAAGTTTAAGTTTTATGATGGTTTTTTCTTCGTTAATCTTCAAAGTGGATTTTTTTACAGAATAATTTACCCTGTCATGAATGTCGAATTTTGAAATATCAGTATTACGAACACGTGATCTTCGCACATCAGCCTTATCGGCAAGAATCATAGCTGCAGCTACTGTATTTACTGGAACGCCTGTTCCTTCATCATGATTACCTATGGCTGTAACGATTGTAGCTACTTCAGCAGCATCACATCCCATATCGTTCAATATACTCCATGCCATTACAGCTCCGGACTGAGCATGGTCTTTCCTATTAACCAGATTACCAATATCATGTAAATATCCAGCTATTTTTGCGAGTTCGATAGTTCTATCATCGTGTCCTAATGTTTTTAAAATATATCCGGCTGTTTCTGCCACATGGGTTACATGTGCAAAACTATGTTCTGTAAATCCTAATGCTCCAAGTGACTCATCTGCCCTGATAATATATGTTTTTATCGCTTCGTTTTTAGTAATTTTGTTATAAGTAAGCATAAACATTCCTCCTTGTGAAAAATATTCTAAATTGAATTCGTATAGGAAACAATACTTTTTTGTTTATTTCAACAAAGGGAATGATAATTTTACAAATACATGAAAGTTTTTTAGAAAAGTTTTACATGATTATGATTTTTGATTTTACATGTGTTTGTTACGATTAATCATGTTCAAAATAACTAACAGCAAAAGGAGAAATTTATTATGAAAAGAGAACAAGGAACACAATCACAAAAATTAATGGTATTTGTACTTACAATGTCCCTTTATGGTTTGGCAACTTTATTTACGGAATTGATTCCTAAATTTCAGGTAGGAATTGTAGAATTTTCAGTAGAATTTTTCTTGTTTATTCCACTTGTATTGGCTATGTTATTTGATCCACTTTCTGCAGCGCTTGGAGCGGCAACAGGTGAGTTGGTATTTAGTGAAATTATGTTAGGACAATTTGGTGGACTTGGCGAAATTGAAAAATTTGTAACAGTAACACTTGGTGTCTACATCGCAGGTAGACTTGTTAGAAATCCTAAGAACCAGAAGATGGTCGGGATTGCAGCAATGATTGGTACTGGAGCACAGTTATTTATGGGAATGATGGTGGATATTTTAAAAGTTCAATTTGCAATTGAAGATTTTGAAGCGGTTGCTGGACTTCCAGAATCAGTATTCTTCACAGAAGGTTTTGCATTTTTTAATGATTTGTTATTTTCAGGAATTCTTTTCTGCTTACTGCCAACACTGTTCTTAGTTCCTAAACTTTATGGAAAAATAGAACCCCTTCTTGGAATGCAGCCAAGAACAGCAGAAACAGCCCTTCCAACAATTGGACCTAAGATGATCGTTGGATGTGGAGCTGCATTTGTTGGTGCAGTTGTGGCAGAGTTTTTAGCTGAAACAGGATCTGAATTAATTGAATGGGAAGCTGAGTGGGCAGAAAGTACTGGAGCAATGGCAATTGCTATGCTGGTTGCAGCAGTGGTAGTAGTTGTAGTATTAGTAGTTATGAAGAAAAAAGCAGATGATTCTAAGGTGCAAAAATAAAATGAACAATATTATAGAGATTAAAGATTTAACATTTACATATCCAGGGGCAGATGCTCCAACATTGAATCATTTAGAATTAAATATTGAAAAAGGAGATTTTATCGCAATCGTTGGAAACAACGGTTGCGGCAAATCTACGTTATGCAAAGTAATGAATGGATTAATTCCACATTTTATTACAGGGAAATTAGAAGGATGTGTTTGGGTAAACGGAATTGATACCAGAACAGTAGAAATCGGAGATTTGGCAAAAACAGTAGGCTACGTATATCAAGATTTTGAAAATCAGATTGTTAGACCAACGGTTTTGGATGACGCATCATATGCCTGTATGAATTATGCAATGCCAGATTATTTGGAAAGAGGGAAAAAGGCATTGCAGGATTGCGGGTTAAAAGGAAAAGATGATGAATATATATGGCAGCTTTCAGGTGGTCAAACCCATCTTTTAGCTTTGGCTGGAGCGGTTTCGTTAGAACCGGATGTGTTGATTTTAGATGAACCGATAGCGCAGTTGGATCCAAAACATGCAGATTTGATTTATGGAATTTTAAAGGATTTAAATAAACGTTTAGGAAAGACGATAATTGTAATTGAACATCATACAGAGTACATAGCTGATTATTGTAAACACGTTGTTTTATTAAAAAAAGGGCATGTGGAATGGTTGCTCCCAACAAAGGAAGCGCTGGATAGGGTTGAAGATTTACAGGAAAGTAATATTTTTCCGCCACAGGTTACATTAGCTGCCAACGAATTGAAAAAACAAGGAAAATTGGAAAAAGAATGTATTCTTCCCTCAACGATTTCAGATGGAAAAAATGTATTTAAAAATCTGAGATTTGTAAAACCT
>CAYYZV010000084.1:0-4320 GCA_964476275.1 uncultured Roseburia sp. | reverse complement strand
TCGTTTAAGAGGGAAAGCACCTGAAGCTAATGGTATTGTAGGGAAAATAAAATATTTAATTTATCAAATAAAAATAATTATTCATTCATTTTATCCATTAATGTTAAATACTGCTAAAAGATCCCGTACAACGGTAGAAGCATTGGAAATGAGAGGGTATCGTTATGTAGCAACCAATAAGGACGTAAAGAAAATGAAATTATCATCATTAAAAATCACATATGATGATTTGCTATTTTTAGCAGTTTCTTTTCTCTGGATGGCAATTATTGCTGTTGTAATAGTATATGTATAGGAGAGAAAGAAAAATGTATATTGATTTTCATACACATGGAAAACTGGCAAAAAAATTGCCGTTTTCTAAAGAATACACAGATTGGCTTTTAAAAGAGGCAAAAGAAGCAGGGTTAGATGCAATCTGTTTGACAGAACATTTTAATACGTTGCAGTTTGATGAAGTGTATGGCTATTTAATGGAAAAATGTAAAAGAGAAGGAGATACACTTGTAACAACGGAAGGGCTACGTGTTTTTACTGGAATGGAAACAGATATTGCAGAAGGTGGTCATATTTTATCGCTTGGAACGCCAGAGCATATCTTAGAATTAAATGCTCGTTTAGCGACCTATAAGGAAAAGGGGAAATTCTTACCTTTTAAGAAGTTAATGGATTTATTTGAAGAGTATCCGATAGTAATAGGAGCTGCACATCCATATCGTGAAGGCGGACATATTCCGGAACTATCATTCGAGCAGTTAAAACGCCTGCACTTTTTAGATTTAAATGGCAAGGATATTGCGTTGAATCAGGACTATTTTGAAGAAAAAACAGGCATGCTTGCAAAAAAATTAGATGTTCCAATGATCAGTGGCAGCGATACACATCAGGCCGTTCAGTATGGATGTGTTCGTACGAAGTTTTCACATAGTATTGAAACTGTGCAAGAACTTTATGAAGAGATGAAAAAAGGAAATTATGAAATCGTAATTTCACCAAATGCATCTTTTCAGGTGAAGACAGCAGGCATTTTGAAAAAAGTATTAAAAGAAATACATAACCTTGGCGGAGATTATGTTTCTGTCCTGGTGAATCAGAATAATGAATAGTTAATGGATAAGAAGTATTATGATTGAGATTTTAAAAGTACAGGAAATTGTTCGTGAGGCGGCAAAAATATTTTCAAATCGTAATGCGGCTGAACAAATAAAACAAAAAGGCGCATTTGATTATGTAACTGCAATAGATGAAGCAGTTCAAGAATTCATACAGAAAGAACTTTCGGACTTATATCCGCAAATTCAATTCATGGGAGAGGAAAAAGATAATTCTGATATTGATATGAGTGGTCAAGTATGGGTATTAGATCCAGTAGATGGAACAACAAATTTGATTCACGATTATCAGAATAGTGCGATTTCCTTGGCTCTCATAGATAATAGTGAAATAATACTAGGAATTATATATAATCCCTTTTCTGATGAGATGTTCTATGCAGAAAAAGATAAGGGCAGTTTTTTTAATGGAAAAAGAATATATGTAAGTGATGCAGAACAGATGAAAGACAGTTTGATTTCTGTTGGCACATCGCCATATTTTAAAGAGGAAGCAGAACAAAATTTCATGAGATTTGCTTCCGTTTTCAAAGAATGTCAAGATATTCGCAGATGCGGTTCTGCTTCTTTAGATTTAGCAAATGTTGCATGCGGCCGAATTGATGCTTATATGGAGAATCATTTAAAAATCTGGGACTATGCGGCCGGAACATTGCTTGTACGTGAAGCAAACGGAGAAGTGTATAATTATAAAGGTGAAAAGCTTTTCATGGAGTTAAATGGGAATATTGTTGCCGGAAATAAAAACATTGCTAAGATTCTTATTGAAAAATATTTTAAGTAAAATAAACAAATAAATAGATTTTTTGTGAAAGTTTGACGTGAATTTTACAAAAGTTTGGTGGTGGATTTTACATTGCTTTTTTATAATTTGAATAATAAAGCAATAGTTTGTTTATTCAAGAAAGGAAGAACGTATGAGAAAGAAAGTAATGCGAATACTTAGCCTGTGCATGGTTGCTTCCATGACACTTACTCCAATACAAAGTGTGTATGCGGCAGAAATGACGAGCGTTATTAAAATTAATGAAGTAGAATCAAATGAACCAACAACAGATATTGATTGGGTAGAAATTATCAATACAGGAACAGAAGCAGTTAATCTTAGCAATTGGTTTATTACAGATAATAAAGACTTAGAGCGATTGGCAGAAAACGAAGAATGGCGTATTGCCGAAGGAACAGTATTAAATCCGGGTGAAGTTTTAGTTATTGAACATAGTGATATTTTAGATAATCTTTCATTGGGAAAAGAAGATACAGTTATCCTTTATGACAATAACAACCAGCAGCAGGATTCATTTTCATATAGTGGTCATGCAGTGGGAACATATTCGAGAGTTCCAGATGGAACAGGAGAATTTATCGACCAGGCAGCTACAAAAGGAACTCTTAATATTGTAGAGGAAGAAGAAAAACCAGAATATAAACTTGTCCTTAATGAAGTAAACTCTTCTCCAGATGACTGGGTAGAGGTGATGAATCTTGGAACAGGAACTATGGATTTATCTGGATATGAAATTCGCGATAATTCAGATGATCATCGTTGGCAGTTTGTAGAAGGACACACGGTGGAAGCTGGTGGACTTTTTGTTGTAGAAGCTACAACAGTGGGAAAAGTATATAATGACGAAACAGATTCTTATGTAGAAGGAACTTTTGAATCAGCAATTGGCATAGGTTCAGGTGATTCTATTCGAATTTATGATAGATATGGGAATATCGTGGATGAGTGTTCTTGGACAGAACATGCTTCTTATGATGGAGATCCGGCACATGCTTCTATTGGAAGATATCCGGATGGCACAGGTTCTTTTGTAATCATGAAAGAAACAAAAGGTCAGGCAAACGATTGGTATAAGCCTCAAGTCGTAATCAATGAAGTACAGTCTAAAGATCCAAATGGTGGTGCAGACTGGATTGAATTAGCAAATCCAACAAATGCGGATATCGACATTTCAGGTATTGTAATTAAAGATAATGATGATACTCATATGTATACAATTCCAGAAAGCACTATAATTCCAGCAAATGGATTTTTAGTAATCGATGAAAATACATTGGGATTCGGATTTGGTAAAGGAGATTCTGTACGTTTGTATGAAGGTGATATGTTAATTGGAAGCACAACATGGAGTGAACATACAAATCCTACTTGGGGACTTTATCCAGATGTAAATGGGACAGAATACAGAAACACAAAAGAAGAAACACCAGGAGCAATCAATAAGTTTGATGGAGTTCCTGAAATTATAAATTGGCCAGGAAAAGAAGAAACAGTCATTTATGATCAGAATTCAACATTTTTAGAAGATTCTTCAGGACTTGATTTTTACAATGGACAGTTATACGCAGTAGATAATGGTACAGGAAAATTCTGGATTCTTGATGTGGCAGAAGATGGTACGATGACATTTGCAAAAGATTTTGAAAATGGAAAACGTGTAAGATTCCAGAAAGACGCAGAAAATCCTACAGCAGCTGGTCCTGACACAGAAGGTATTTCTGTTGATGGGAATGGCATGGTTTACCTCGCTTCTGAAAGAGACAATAGCGTAAAGGGTGTAAATTATAATACAATTTTAATGGTAAATCCAAATGCAGAAGGTGATGATTTAATTGCATTAATGGAATGGAACTTAACGGATTCTCTTCCACAGGTATCTGCAAATATGGGAATTGAATCAGTTGAATGGATTTCCAGTGTAAATGTAAATGGCAAACTTTTCGATCAGAACACAAATGCAGCGTTCGATATTGCAAATTATCCTAAAGCAACAGCAAACGGAGTATTTTTCGTAGCGTTAGAAGATAATGGTCATGTATATGCTTATGTGTTAAATGACGATGGAACTTGCGTACAGATTACAGACATTGATTCCAAAATTGGCGGAGCAATGGCATTAGATTATGATACATATGAAAATGTATTATGGGTTATATCGGATAATGGATATAATAACCGTGCTGCTAAGATTGCATTTAACGGAACTGCCGATGTAGATGTAGTTCATGTGAATGCACCATCTGGTGTAGATGTAACAGCAAATAATGAAGGTTTTGCAATTGCTGAATATACATACACAAACGACGGACAGAGACCTGTATATAGATTCCTCGATGGTGTGACTTCAGGAGCATTATCTGTTGGAAACCTGGCTTGTGATTATGTGGTTGAAGATGACACATCCGATGATACAACAGAAGA
>CAYYZV010000083.1:0-9506 GCA_964476275.1 uncultured Roseburia sp. | reverse complement strand
ATAATATATAATAAAATTGCCTTTTCAACATTAAATACTTATATTTTCAATATTCATGCTTTTCACAAAAATTATACTTATTTATGATAAATGATGATTTATATAATATTAAGAGATAGTGACTTACAAATTTCAATATTAATTAACTAAGGAAAATATAATGAATAACAGATATTCTGTTGTAAAAAATGCATATCTTCTGTTTTTAAAACAGTATATTCTAACAAGATAAATCTTTTATATTTGTTTGATTAACTGACATTTTAGAAAATATGCACTTTTCACAACAGAATATCTGTAAATAACATGAATTTAACTTTGTATTACCATACAAATACTACCGGAATAGGTTCTTCAAAAAGATAATTATCTTACCTAATAATTTTTCCGATTGGATTAGCATTTTTAATAAAAAAAAGAAAAGCATACAAAGGAGAAATTATATGGTATTTAAAGAAGTCAATAAAATATTATGCAAAAATGGTTGGTATAACATAAGAACCAAAGGTTCTCATTACCAATATAAACATAGTAACTTTCCATCTTGTGTTACAGTTCCAAATCATGGAAGTAAAGAAATATCAATTGGTGTAATTAAAAATCTTGAAAAGGCAACAGGTCTATCATTACGATAGACCTGTTAAACCGTCTCATTATTTTTTAGGTAGTGTAAAAAATTTTGGATGTTGGGGTCAAAAGGTATTTTTGAATTAAATTGTGTTAATCGTTTGTGAATTGTATAAATAATTCCTTTTGAAAATGCCACAAAATTTCTGTTTTTAATAAAAATTTAGATGATAATTGTTTGTAAATCAAAAACAATTAATACAATTTATGGTTCTCAGATCTTTTGATCCCAGTATCAATTTTGTATCTCTATCCCCATATCTTATTCCTAAGTTCTGGTGTGGGCAGAGCCAACAACTGCTGATAAACACTAGATATTCTAGCATTTTCTCATTAAAAAATCGTTTATCTGCTTTGCCAGTCACTTGATATTTCATTAAAAGAATTTTTCGCAGAAGATGATTCCGCAAATTTTTCCAAAGCTCCTTTGATTCAGAGAATCTACCAGTTATCTCCAACACAATACAAAGCATTATTATGCTTTCTAAATACAATAAAATAGACAAAAACTTTCAATCCTTTATCGCAATAACGATAACTTTTGGAAGTTTTATTTTTACAAACACTCTATTAATTCATATTAGTCCGATATGAACCACTAAATTTTAAAAAAGAGGTAATAGAATATGTTTGATTATGTACCCGATTTACTTACCCGTAAGCAATGCCAAGAACTCTTACAAATCAGTAAATCTAAAATGTTAGAATTAATACACAATAGGAAAATACCGGCAAGAAAAATAGCTGGCAGCTTTCGGATAGAAAAATCCGATTTGATAAACTTTATTAGAAATTCCGCATACTGGAATTAAAAAGAACGCATATAAAACTATTAAGGCTTTATATGCGTTCCATATTTAATGTTTTAATTCTCATATTCTCTCTGCCCATTCACGTTTTAACATTTCATATATATAAGCAGAGCCTTCCAAATATAATCCTGTCTCTATATCATTTAATTTCTCAAAAACTTCAGACATATAAAATTTTTCCATTGCCACTTCCATAGAACTATCTTTATCTTCTATAATGTACTGAATCACTTCCTGTGTAGTATACTCAATCATTTCCTGCTGTTGGCTTGTCATACATCACACCTACCTTTTTTAAATACTTCAAAGACTTCTCTGTATGAAACGTATACTGATTTGTCAATTTACCAAAATCAAACTCTTTTTTCATATATTCTGCATCAATTGTTCCTCGGCTAAACTGTCGAATCAAAAGACCGACCGTATCATCTGCCACCGGACCAACGACCACATCATATTTACAATCAAGATTACATTCCAAACTCCTATAATCCGAAAACTTTTTATCTCGATTATTTCTGATAAAAATAGCCCATTCTATAGTTGGATTATCTTCAAACACTCTACAATTTAATTCCTCAACATCCACTAAATTGTCATCCACTTCATAAATCGTTACCGTAGGCACCCTCCGGCAATTCTTGCTCTGCGTTCTGCCATTCTCCATGCCTGTTCTTCCAAAAGAGTTGTATAAAACCCACACCCAAAATCTTTATGAGGCATGCATTTGGATAAATCTACGTTATCTATCTCCACATTTGAACCATGAAAAAGCTTCAATGAATCATTCCCCCATTCTTACGACATATTACCGTTAAATCATCTATCACATCATCAAATGAAAGCGTATGCTCCACATCGTAAAATTCTTTTAAAAACTCAATGCCTTTATTTCTACTCAAGTAAATATAGGCATCTCTCGTATGCATTTCGTATCTACTTGCAAATTCACTGATGCAAACCACAATATAATTCAATATATTAATATCTTTTCCTGCCATACTCCCATCCTCCTTCTCTCCTCTTATTATACTCTAATTTTTATTCCAATCCAATATAAAAAGCCTTTTCCCTCAATTTCAATTGACCTATGAATTGACCTATCCAACCGCTAATCTCTGAAAAAAGCCGTTTTTATCCGTAACTTCTTCCTGACCACCTTCAAAGCTGAAAAATTCCTTTTCACCCCTAAAATTGAAAAAGCCCGGAAAATCAACGTTTCCGGACATGAAAAAACCTCAATAGCTTTCACTATTGAGGTCATTTAGCAGGGCTACAAGGATTCGAACCTTGAAATGACGGAGTCAGAGTCCGTTGCCTTACCGTTTGGCGATAGCCCTATGTTTCTGTTTTGTTGTTTCGCTCTCAACAAAAACTATTATATAGGGTCATCATAAAAAAGTCAAGCACTTTTTTAAAAGATTTTTAAATTTTTTTCAATTACTGCATATAAAACCTCTTCACCCCAGGAAATACGGGCATTTCCGCTGGTAGCTTCTATTATATCTTTTTCAATTTTGTTCTGCAATTCACTCGGAACCATGACAAGAATCTCTACCTGATCTGTATAAATTGTATCTATTGTCGTAAGATTTTCTTTTCCTATTAGATATTGAATTTTACCAAGACCTACATAATCTGTTCCAATCGTAAGCTTGTGTCCCGGTTTCTTATCAATAATAACGCTGGCTGCAAGTCCTTCCTGAACGGCTTTCTGATAAGCCCTCACCAGACCGCCTGTTCCTAAAAGTGTTCCGCCAAAATATCTGGTCACTACTACTGCTGCATTATGAAGTTCTTCTTTTAATAATACGTCCAGCATAGGACGTCCAGCTGTCTGCGCCGGTTCTCCGTCATCTGAACACCGGCTGATTTCCTGATGGTCTCCAATGACAAATGCAAAGCAGTTGTGTCTTGCATCCCAATATTTCTTTTTCATCTCATTAATAAATGCCACAGCTTCTTCTTCCGAATTTACCGGACGTACTGTTGCAATAAATCTGGATTTCTTTTCGACGATTTCTCCTTCACCGCCACTATATATTGTCTTCATAACTTCTATACTATCCTTTTCAATAAAACTTAAATGTTATGCATTTGTATTTATACTTTCTACTTTATTATAACACAAATATTTGGTATAATATAGTGATAGTATTTTTTGTATAAAACAAATTAATATAATAGAAAGGCAGTTACTCTTCACAGAGCTATCAGACATTTACTGTCGGATAGCGAAAGAACGTGATTCAGGAGTTGATTTCTGCGGGCAGCTTTAGCTGCATTTTTATGCAGAAATCAATCGTTACTGAGAGCGAAGTGAACAGTAACGAAAGGTATGGTATTTTATGAATTACGGAAAGAAAGGTGCCAAGAAACGAGCTGCAGAACTCACATCTAAGTCTACAGTCGTCAAAAAGAAACTGCACGTAACATTTTTCAAGGCATTGCTTATGCTGTTCTTCGTCATCGTTGTTTTGGGTGCAAGCACAGCTTTTGGTGTATGGAAAGGAATTATTGATTCCGCGCCGTCCATTGATGAATTAGATGCCACTCCAACTGGTTATCAGACGATTGTTCTGAATGACGAGGGTGAAAAAATTGCTACCTTAGTAGCCAGCGGTTCTAATCGAAAATATGTGACAATCGACCAGATTCCAAAGGATTTGCAGTATGCTTTTGTAGCCTTAGAAGATGAACGTTTTTACGAGCACAATGGTATCGACTTAAAAGGTATTGTCCGTGCTGCTATGCACGGAATTTCAAATGGTTTTAAATTTAACCAGGGTGCCAGCACAATCACTCAGCAGCTGTTGAAAAATACAGTCTTGTCTGAAGTATGGGCGGGTGAAGAGTCCTTTATCGACAAATTTGTCCGTAAAGTACAGGAACAGTACATGGCTGTCGAACTTGAAAAACAGGTCGATAAAGACTGGATTTTAGAGAATTATTTGAACGCAATCAACTTAGGCCAAAATACGCTTGGTGTCGCTGTTGCCTCCGAACGTTACTTCGGAAAACCGGTTTCAGAATTAACACTTTCGGAATGTGCTGTTATTGCAGCCATTACCCAGAATCCTTCGAGCTTAAATCCGATCAGCTATCCTGAAAATAACGCCGAGCGCCGTGAAAAAACTTTGAACAATATGTTAGAGCAAGGATATATTTCACAGAAAGAATATGACGAAGCTATAGCAGATGACGTCTATGAACGTATTCAGGTAGTCAATATTGAAACAGGCGAAACCAGTATCAACTCCTACTTCATCGACGAATTAACCGATCAGGTCATTGATGACTTAATCGAACAGAAAGGGTATACCGAGGCACAGGCTTACAAAGCTCTTTATCAGGGCGGTCTTACCATTCTCTCTACTCAGAATACGGAGCTTCAGGCAATCTGTGATGAAGAAGTGAACAATTTGGACAACTATCCTACTGATCCGAAAGTTTCTTTCTCTTATCGTCTTTCTATCGAGAAAGCAGACGGAACCATTAAACATTACAGCGAACAGACCATGTTAAGCTATTATCAAAAAAAGAATAAAAATTACAATCTCAACTTCTCTTCACAGGAAGCCGCACAGGAAGCAATTGATAAGTATAAAGAAGAAATCATGGAAGAAGGCGATACCATTTTAGGCAGCGGCGAGACTGTCACCTTCACACTTCAGCCTCAGGTTGCTTTAACACTGATTGACCAGTCTACCGGTGAAGTAAAAGCCATTGTAGGCGGACGTGGTGATAAAACAGCCAGCAAAACCTTAAACCGTGCCTCTGACGTTGCCCGTCAGCCTGGTTCTACCTTTAAGATTATTGCCTGCTACGCAGCAGCTTTAGATGCCGGTGGACTAACCCTTGCCTCTGTGCAGGATGACGCACCGTTCTCTTATTCCGGTGAAAATGCCCGTCTGGTTTCGAACTACGATAACCGTTACCGCGGTTTTACAACCTTACGTGAAGCGATTATTTCTTCTCTTAACGTTGTAACAGTTAAAACCTATACACAGATTGGGCCAAGATTAGGTCACAGTTACGCCATCGACTTCGGTATTTCTACCATCCGTGCAGATGAAGCGGATAATCAGGCATTCTGCTTAGGCGGTATGACAAATGGTGTTTCAAACCTTGAATTAACAGCTGCATATGCTACGATTGCCAACGAAGGTACTTATCAGAAACCAAGATTTTATACCAAAATCTTAGACCATGATGGAAATGTATTATTGGATAATACGATTTCTGAGTCTCATACCGTATTAAAGCAGTCTACTGCATGGTTATTAACTGACGCCATGAAAGATGTAATGACTGCAGGAACCGGTACAGCAGCTTACTTTGGAAGCTCTATGGCACAGGCCGGTAAATCAGGTACCACTACAGATAACCGCGATGCCGTATGGGCTGGCTACACACCATATTATACCTGTGTTGTCTGGGGCGGTTATGATGATAATGCAAAACAGAACGGCAGTCAGGTTTCTTATCCTAAGAAAATCTGGAAAGCGGTTATGAAACGAATTCACGAAGATTTAGAAAAGAAAGACTTTGAAATGCCAGACAGCATTGTAAAAGTAGCCGTTTGTAAAGAATCCGGAAAATTACCAATTGACGGTATCTGCGATGCAGATCCAAGAGGCAGCTGTGTTATCACCGAATACTTCGCAAAAGGCACAGAACCAACCGAACAATGCGATCACCATATTCTCGCAAGTTACTGTGACGAATCCGGTTATGTAGCAGGTCCTTACTGCTTCTGGGAAACACCTGGTGTTGCTGTTGTAGGCGGTTCTACAACCTCTGAAGACGCACCATATTTATATGGTTATCCTTGTCCGGTGCATGAATATGATAACCCTCTTTACACTGGTGTCTATCCAACAGAATAATAATATAAATAATAATATAAATAATTATATAAATAATTATATTAACAAAAAAAGACAAATCTCTCGCTCATGAGGGATTTGTCTTTTTTTGCGCGCCAGATACGGTCACGAAGTGTTTTTTGTTCACAATTTGTTCATTTAATGTTTTTAAATCTTTCATCTTGTAAACATGATTTTTTCATTTCTCTTTCATATAATAAAACCATCAAATAAGACAATTTCAATTATTTGTTTACTAATAAATAAACTTTTTCATAATCTGCCAGATGGTTTTCCATCTGGCAGCCTCCCTTTTATGGAGTATTTTTCTTCCTAAACTAAACTTCAAAAATCAAGTCACCATAAGACGGCATTGGCCACATTGCTTTATCTACCAGCATTTCCAATTTATCTACCGGTGTTCTAAGTGCTGCCATAGCACTCATTACCTCATCTCTGTAATAAACTGCCTGTTCTCTTCCCCTAGGTATCTTAATTGCAGCAGCTGTTACTTCATCTAATTTCACTAATGCTTTCTTCGTATCAGCTAAAAGTTTCGATACTTCCATTAAGATATCTGTCTGAACCGATACATCCGCTCCACAGGCTGCTCTTACTTCATTAATGGACTTAGCAAGAACCGTTGTATAGCGAATAACAGCCGGAATAATCTGTTTGGTTGCAATATCGCTCATTGCTTTTGCTTCGATATTAATTTCTTTTGCATATAATTCATACTCGATTTCCACACGGGAATCCAGTTCTGCTTTCGTAAATACACCGAATTTTTCAAATAATTCTACCGCCTTTGGTGTATTTAATGCGGGAATCGCATCTACCATTGTTCTCATATTTGGAAGACCGCGTCTTTTGGCCTCAGCCACCCACTCTTCGGAATAGCCATCTCCATTAAATACAATTCGCTCATGCTCTGTTGCATATTTCTTAACCAGGTTATGAACTGCCAAATCAAAATTATCTGACTGTTCGAGCTCATCACAGGCTTCTTTAAATGCTTCTGCCACAATGGTATTTAAAACCACGTTTGGCTGTGCCACAGAGTCCATGGCTCCTACCATACGGAATTCAAACTTATTGCCGGTAAACGCAAATGGTGAGGTTCTGTTTCGGTCTGCCGCATCCATCATAAAATCCGGAATTGCCTTTACACCGGTTTCTAACTTCTGTCCTTTAATACTGTGGGTTGCAGAACCTGTGCTGATTAACTGTGTCAAAACATCCTGCAGCTGCTCTCCTAAGAACACGGAAATAATTGCAGGAGGTGCTTCATTTGCCCCCAGACGATGGTCATTTCCTACATCTGCAGCTGCTTCACGCAATAAATCCGCATGGGTATCTACTGCCTTTAAAATACAGGTCAGTACCAATAAAAACTGAATATTCTGATGTGGTGTTTTTCCCGGATCCAATAAATTAATTCCATCATCTGTCGTGATTGACCAGTTATCATGCTTACCGGAACCATTTACCCCTGCAAATGGCTTCTCATGAAGCAGACAATGGAGTCCGTGACGACCTGCCACTTTCTTTAATGTTTCCATGATTAACTGATTATGGTCTACTGCGATATTCGCCGGTGCATAAATCGGCGCCAGCTCATGCTGTGCCGGTGCCGCTTCATTATGCTGTGTCTTAGCAGAAACACCAAGTTTCCACAATTCTTCGTTTACATCACGCATATATGCCGCAATACGTTCTCTGATACTTCCAAAGTAGTGGTCATCCATTTCCTGTCCCTTTGGAGGCATCGCACCAAATAATGTACGGCCGGTAAAAATTAAATCTTTTCTCTGTAAATACTTCTCTCTATCTACTAAAAAATATTCCTGCTCTGGTCCAACAGAAGGCGTTACCCTTTTTGATGTTGTATTTCCGAACAAACGAATCAAACGAAGTGCCTGTTCATTAATCGCTTCCATAGAACGAAGCAATGGTGTCTTTTGATCTAAGGATTCTCCTGTATAAGAACAGAATGCGGTCGGAATACATAATACCGCTCCTGCTGCATCCTGACGCACAAAAGCCGGAGAAGTACAATCCCATGCTGTATATCCTCTCGCCTCAAAGGTAGCGCGTAATCCGCCTGATGGGAAAGAAGAGGCATCTGACTCACCTTTAATTAATTCCTTGCCGGAAAAGCTCATTAAAACCTTTCCATTATCCATAGGTGCCGTAATAAAGGAATCATGCTTTTCAGCTGTTACTCCTGTAAGAGGCTGAAACCAATGTGTATAATGGGTAGCTCCCTTTTCGATTGCCCACTCTTTCATCTCATGTGCCACTACATCCGCTGTCTCAAGATCCAATTCACGGCCTTCTTCCATTACTTCGTGAAGTTTTTTATATACCTTCTTTGGCAAACGAGCCTGCATAACGGAATCATTGAATACATTTTCACCAAAAATATCCGCTACATTACAATACTCTCTTTCACTCATCTTCGAATTTCCTTCCTTATGATGCTTATAATTTACAGCTATGCATCAATACACAGACTTATTAAATGCTGCAATATTTTACTAATATATATCTTATTATTTATCTTGTCAACTAATAAGTAAGCTTTCTTCTCTAAAAAACAGGGTGCCCCAACTTAACGGAGCACCCTGCACTTTTGTTTATAATTTCTATTCGATTATTCTGCTTTGCCAACTGAACCAAATAATTCCATTTTAGCTTTTACAGTAGCTTTGATTGCTTCTGCACCTGGAGCTAATAATTTACGTGGGTCAAAGCCTTTTCCTTCTAAATCTTTTCCAGCTTCGATGTATGTACGTGTAGCTTCCTGGAATGCTAACTGACATTCTGTATTAACGTTGATCTTAGCAACACCAAGAGAGATAGCTTTTTTAATCATGTCTTCCGGGATACCTGTACCGCCATGAAGAACTAATGGCATTTCGCCTGTTTTCTGCTGGATAGCATCTAATGTTTCAAAGCTAAGTCCTGCCCAGTTTTCCGGATATTTACCATGGATATTACCGATACCAGCTGCAAGCATATCTACGCCAAGGTCAGCGATCATCTTACATTCTGTTGGATCTGCACATTCACCTGCACCAACAACACCGTCTTCCTCTCCACCGATAGAACCAACTTCAGCTTCGATAGACATTCCCATTGCATGAGCAACGTTTACTAATTCTTTAGTCTTAGCAACGTTCTCTTCGATTGGGTA
>CAYYZV010000082.1:0-9520 GCA_964476275.1 uncultured Roseburia sp. | reverse complement strand
AGATTCCTTCTGATGAATCAATTGCAAGATGTAAGATTACAAAGGACATGGTAGAGAATGCGTTACTGTGTTAAGACAGTCATCAGAGAATGACAATTGATGGACGTAATAAAAAGGAGTCTGCTTACAGCAGGCTCCTTTCTGCCTTGAGGCAGATAGTATACGTTTTCATTGGATGAAATGAATTTGTAGTGGAGTAAATTATGGATACAATGATAAGAAAATTGCCTGCGGTAGCGTTGCGGGGAATGGTGATTCTGCCTGGAATGATTGCACATTTTGATATAAGCCGGGCAAAATCAATTCGTGCAGTAGAGGAAAGTATGATGGATGAACAGCATATTTTTCTTGTAGCACAAAAAGATATTGAACAGGAAAATCCAGATAGTTCTGATGTGTATAAAATCGGTACTATCGCAGAGGTAAAACAGGTTATTAAATTACAGAATAATGTCGTGCGTATTTTAGTAGAGGGAAAAGAAAGAGCAGAGCTTTCCGGTTTTTTGGACAATCCGGATTATTTGTACGCAGAAGTGATTCGTTTTGAAGAAGAAGCAGAGGACTTGCCGAAGGAAGTGCAGGAGGCAATGGTAAGAAGTTTACAGGAGACGTTTGGCAAGTATCTTGTAGTGAATTCCAAAATGGGAAAGGATTTACAGCGTCATGTAAATGAACAGTCAGATTTGCAGAAGCTGTTGGATATGCTGGCGAATAATCTGCCTCTTCGTTATGAAGAAAAGCAAAAAATTTTAGAAGCCGTGTCTTTGACAGAACGCTATGAGGTTCTGCTGGCGCAGCTTTTTGTAGAAATAGAAGTAACAGCAATTAAAAACGACTTTCAGAAGAAAGTAAAGGAACGAGTAGATAAAAATCAAAAAGAATATCTGCTTCGGGAGCAGATGAAGGTAATTCGGGAAGAATTAGGAGAAGATAATACTGAGTCTGATGCAGAAGGTTATCTGGAAGCTTTGAAAAAGCTGAAAGCAGATAAAGAAGTAAAGGATAAGATTCGGAAAGAAATTGAGCGTTTTAAGAATATTTCGCCAAATTCTTCGGAAAGCGCGGTAAGCAGAGGTTACATTGAAACCATGTTAGAAATGCCGTGGAATAAGACATCAAAGGATAACTGCGATATTAAAAATGCAGAACGGATTTTAGAGGAAGACCATTATGGTTTAGAAAAAGTGAAAGAACGTATGCTTGAGTTTTTGGCGGTACGAAATCTGACCACTAAGGGCGAGAGTCCGATTATCTGTCTGGTGGGACCTCCGGGAACCGGTAAAACCAGTATTGCCCGTTCCGTGGCTAAAGCATTGAATAAGAAATATGTGCGTATCTGTTTAGGCGGTGTTCGGGACGAAGCTGAAATCCGCGGACATAGAAAGACGTACGTAGGAGCTATGCCGGGACGTATTGCAAACGGTTTAAAGAGTGCAGGGGTGAAAAATCCACTGATGCTTTTGGATGAAATTGATAAAATGAGTAATGATTATAAGGGAGACCCTTCTTCTGCCATGCTTGAAGTACTGGATTCTGAGCAGAATAATAAGTTCCGCGATCATTACATCGAAGTTCCGATTGATTTATCAGAAGTATTTTTTATTGCAACGGCAAATTCTGTACAGAATATTCCAAGACCGCTGTTGGATCGTATGGAAATTATTGAAGTAACCAGCTATACAGAAAATGAAAAGCAGCATATTGCAAAGAGACATCTGCTTGGCAAACAGATTGAGCGCAATGGATTAAAGGAAGGGCAGCTTTCGATTAGCGATAAGGCAATGTCGGCGATTATCAGAGGCTATACAAGAGAAGCCGGTGTGCGTAATTTGGAGCGTAAATTAGGTGAAATCTGCCGTAAAAGTGCCAGAGAAATCTATGAGGGTGAGAAGAAGTCCATTAAAATAACGGAACAAAATCTGGCAAAATACCTTGGAAAACAAAAGTATGCGTTTGATAAGCGAAATGAGCAGGATGAAATCGGTGTTGTTCGCGGCTTGGCATGGACTAGTGTCGGCGGTGATACGTTAGAAATCGAAGTAAATATCATGCCGGGCAAAGGCGAATTTAAGCTGACCGGACAGCTTGGCGATATCATGAAAGAGTCTGCACAGGCCGGTATTAGTTACATTCGATCTGTCAGCGAAGAGTATCAGATTCCAAAGGAATTTTTTCAGCAGAATGATATTCATATCCACATTCCGGAAGGAGCTGTTCCAAAGGACGGACCATCTGCGGGAATTACGATGACAACTGCGATGCTCTCAGCGATTATAAAAAAGCCGGTTCGGGCAGATGTGGCTATGACAGGTGAAATTACGTTAAGAGGCCGTGTACTTCCAATCGGAGGATTAAAGGAAAAAATTCTGGCAGCAAAAAATGCCGGTATCAAGACCATTTGCATTCCAAAGAAAAATGAAAAGGATATAGAGGAAGTAGCCGCTGAGATTAAGAAGGGGTTAGAAATCATTTTTGTGGAACAGATTCACGAAGTTTTAGCAGTTGCACTTGTGAAATGAGTCCAAATAGCGTAGAATATAGATATTACGAACTAAGGCAATTTATATAAAAAGAATTTTCGAGCCTGATTCGTAATAACGATGAAACAATGATGGAGAGCTTTATGGTAATAAAAAATGTAAGTTTGGAGACAGTATGTGGTATTACAAGTAAAATACCGGATAACATGCATAATGAAGTAGCTTTTGCAGGTAAGTCTAATGTAGGCAAATCCTCTCTCATTAATGCGCTCATGAACCGGAAATCCCTTGCAAGAACTTCATCTTCGCCAGGAAAAACACAGACCATTAATTTCTATAATATTAATGATGCCATGTATTTAGTAGATTTGCCGGGATATGGTTATGCTAAGGTATCAGAGAAAGAAAAAGAAAAATGGGGCAGGATGATTGAACGCTATCTTCAGAATTCAAAGAAATTAAAGGCAGTATTTTTATTAATCGATATCCGCCACGACCCATCAGCAAATGACAGACAGATGTATGAGTGGATGGTATATCAAGGGTATGCGCCGGTTATTATTGCAACAAAGCTTGATAAGATTAAGCGCAGCCAGATACAGAAGAATGTGAAGGCGATTCGAGAGGGTCTTCAGGTTCAGCCGGGAACCATTATTATTCCATTTTCGGCAGAAACAAAGCAGGGCAGAGATGAAATTTGGGAATTAATTGATTCTTTGGTTCTTCCACAGGAGGAAGAAGTAAATTTAGCAGAAAGTGAAATAGAATCAGTATCAGAATAAAGAACATGTATTACTTGCAGATAAAAAGCGGGAGGGAAGCACCTATGAAACAGTCAGAAAAAAGAAATCTAACCATGGTGATGGACTTGTATGAGCTGACCATGGCAAATGGCTATTTTAATTCTGGAGACAAGGAAAAGAAAGTAGCATTTGATGTATTTTACCGTAAGAATCCGGACAAGGGCGGTTTTGCCATTTTTGCCGGATTAGAGCAGATTATTGAGTATATTGAAAATTTGCATTTTACAGAAGAGGATGTTGAATATTTACGCTCATTAAATATTTTTACGAAAGAATTTTTAGATTATTTGACTGGTTTTACATTTAGAGGTGATATTTACGCATTTCCAGAGGGTACAATCATGTACCCGAATGAACCGATTATTACAATTATTGCCCCATTAATTGATGCACAGTTAGTAGAAACAGCCATTTTAGCACTGGTGAATCACCAGTCACTTGTGGCAACAAAGACAAGAAGAATTGTAAGAGCAGCAGCGGGAAAGGCAGTGTCTGATTTTGGAGCA
Source organism: uncultured Roseburia sp. (assembly GCA_964476275.1). Classification (GTDB taxonomy): domain Bacteria; phylum Bacillota; class Clostridia; order Lachnospirales; family Lachnospiraceae; genus Roseburia. The sequence goes on along the minus strand of CAYYZV010000082.1, from coordinate 5,731 downwards.
AGACGCGCTCACAACATGGACGCAGCAGTGTACGGAGCAAGAGCTGCTTATATTGGTGGTGCAGATGGAACAGCTACTGTTCTTGCCGGCCAGATGTTTGGCATTCCGGTAAGCGGTACGATGGCACACAGCTGGGTAATGTATTATCAGGATGAGTTTGAAGCATTTAAAACATATGCAGAGAATTATCCAGACAGCACAACATTGCTGGTAGATACCTATGATACCTTAAAATCCGGTATTCCAAATGCAATTCGTGTAGCCAAAGAAGTGTTAGAGCCGATGGGCAGGCGATTAAAAGGTGTGCGTATTGACAGTGGTGACTTGGCGTACCTGTCTAATAAGGTCCGTGAGATGTTGGATGAAGCAGGATTAGAAGATTGTAAGATTATAGTTTCCAACAGTTTGGACGAGCATACCATTCGTTCGTTGAATAACCAGAAAGCCAAAATTGACAGCTATGGTGTAGGTGAGCGATTGATTACCGGTGCATCCAGTGAATTTTCAGGTGATAAAATATCTCTTCTTGGTGCAGTTTACAAGATTGCTGCAGTAGAAGAAGACGGAGAATTTAAACCGCGTATCAAGATTTCGGGAAATGTGGAAAAGATTACGAATCCAGGTCTGAAAAAGGTATATCGTATTTATGATGAAACAGGAAAGGCCAGAGCAGATTTACTTGCGAAGGCGGATGAAGAAATTGATTTGAGCAAAGATTTCCGATTTGTAAATCCGGAAATGCCATGGAAGAATCAGTACTTCACAAATTGTACGGCAAAGAATTTACAGCAGAAGATTTTCGAAAATGGTAAGTTAGTATATGAGCAGCCAAGTATTCAGGAAATCAGAGAATATGTTCGTAAGCAGTTAGAGGAAGAGATCTGGGAAGAGGAACAGCGTTTCCATAATCCGCATAAGCACTTTATGGATATGACACCGGATTATTATGAGATGAAAATGAATCTTCTTTACAATTCAAGAAAAGAAGATGAATAGTAGCTGTGAGGGTATGGAGCAGTTACCAATATAAAAATAAGAATGGAGAATTGAAAATGTTTAGAAAAACAAAAATCATTTGTACGCTTGGACCGGCAACTGACAAAGGGGATGTATTAAGACAGTTAATTTCAGAAGGAATGAATGTTGCCCGTTTCAATTTTTCACATGGTACTTATGAAGAACAGAAAGCACGTTTGGATAAGCTGACAGCAATTCGTGAAGAATTAGGGCTTCCTGTTGCTGCATTACTGGATACAAAAGGTCCGGAGATTCGTCTGCGTGATTTTAAAGAAGGAAAGGTAGAATTAACTGCCGGACAGACTTTCACGCTTACTACAGAAGAGATCGAAGGCGATGTAAATCGTGTAGCAATTACTTATAAAGATCTTCCAAAGGATGTAAAGCCGGGAAACCGCATTTTGATTGATGATGGTTTGATTGCAATGGAAGTTATTTCTATTACTCCTGTAGAAGATAAAGAAGGCGAAATGGATATTAACTGCCGTGTATTAAATGGAGGTTTTGTTTCTAACAAAAAAGGTGTAAACGTTCCAAATGTAGAACTTAGTATGCCATATATCAGTGAGAAAGATTATAACGATATCGTATTTGGTATTGAAAATGACTATGACTATATCGCAGCATCTTTCGTTCGTACAGCAGACGATGTTCTTGCAATCCGTAAAATCTTAAAGGATAAGGGCGGCGAAGATATTAAGATTATTTCTAAGATTGAAAATATGCAGGGTGTGCAGAATATTGATGACATTATCCGCGTTTCTGATGGTGTTATGGTTGCTCGTGGTGACATGGGTGTTGAAATTCCATTAGAAGATGTTCCTGTTATGCAGAAGATGATTATTAAGAAATGCTATGAATCAGGAAAGACGGTTGTTACTGCAACACAGATGTTAGATTCTATGATGAAAAATCCTAGACCTACAAGAGCAGAATCAACTGACGTTGCAAACGCTATTTACGATGGAACAAGTGCAATCATGCTTTCAGGCGAAACAGCTGCGGGTGCATATCCGGTAGAAGCATTAAAGACAATGGTTCGTATCGCTACAAGAACAGAACAGGATATTAATTACTGGTACCGTTTCCATGTAAGAGGTACAGTAGTAAATCCGGATATTACAAGTGCGATTTCTCATGCAACCTGTACAATGTCTGAGGATTTAAATGCAGCAGCAATTATTACTGTAACAAAATCCGGCCGTACTGCACGTATGGTAGCAAAATACCGTCCGGCAACACCTATTATTTGCGGTTGTCTGACACAGAAGGTATATCGTCAGATGGGACTTACCTGGGGTGTTCGTCCATTATTATTAGAAGAAAAGAATACAGCTGAAGGCTTATTTGACTATGCTGTAGATGAAACAGTAAAAGCAGGTTTCATTTCTAAAGGTGATGTAGCTATCATTACAGCAGGTGTTCCACTTGGTGTTTCCGGTACTACGAACCTGATTAAAGTACAGGTAGCCGGACATATTTTAGTAAAAGGTCAGGGTATTAATAATAAGAAGGTATCTGCAAGCTTATGTGTATGCCACAGTTTAGAGGATTTAGAGCATTTCAAAGCAGGTGATATTATTGTAGTGAAAGATACCACAAATGAAATGATGGCTCAGATCAAACAGGCTTCCGGTTTAATTGTAGAGGCTGATAATATGAATTGCCATGCAGCAATTGTTGGCTTAAGTTTAGATATTCCGGTATTAATTGGTGCAGAGCATGCACTTGAAGTATTAAAATCCAGTGCTTATGTAGAATTGGATGCAGAGAATGGCTTAGTATCTGCCAACTAATGTAACAGCTCGGCAGTTGCAAGCAAAGTTTTTATTGCATTAAAATTTCAATGTGTTATACTGAATATAGTATTTGAAAAAGTTAGGAGAAGGTAGTATGACAGAAGGCGGATTACTTATTTTTTTAGCATGTATTATTTTATTATGTATCATTGTAGTTGTGGCTGCAGTAGTATCTTCTGTATCAGGTGCTGTGGCTGGAATTGTTGATGATGAGGACGGAGAAGAATAAGCAGTAGAAAATTAGATAGTGTAAGAGAATGCAGATTACGAAAGTAATCTGCATTTTTGATGGTATTGCTTCAAATGGAATTACTAGAGAAGATGCACATCGGAAGATGTATGAGTTAGGAAGTCGGATTGACGCAGAAGAACAATATCCGGTTGAAATTTCCGCGGTATGTGATTTGGGAGGGAAAAAATTCCTTGGACAAGAAGTCTGCATAGCCAAGACGGAAGAACGCATATTAGTAAGGCAAAGCTAATCATGGAATATGGCAGCACTTTGCAAAAGAGTGTACGAGAGGGGAACAAAAATACAATTTTACCATTAATTGCATATTATGGAACAGGCAGATTGTATATGCAGAAAAAGCTGAAAAAAATGCTTCTGAAAATACAAGGTTTTCCAGAACGACAGGCTATATTGATTGCTTGGATTCAGCTTCTAATGATAAACAAATGCTGCAGTGGTTTAAGCAGATGACAGAAATTCAGTTGCAGGAAGGCAGTTTAGTGCCAGAGCTTGAAGTCGTGAAACGTACAATGGAAAAGTGTTATACCGGTGCTCAAAATTCCGGGGATAAAGCAAAATTTGAATATAAATTAAAAAGCAATAAAGTACAGTTTATAATGACAACACATTCGCCAAGTGTTTTGGCAAATGTAAAGCATGAACATATTTTATTGTTGGAAGATGGAGAAGTTCTTACACCTAATAATACTACTTACGGACGGGATATTTCGGATATTCTTAGGGAAATGATGAAAGTGGAAGTACACCCAAGAGAAGTACTTCAATTGAAAGCAGATTTTTATAAGCTTCTTGCAGAAGAAAAACATGAATTAGCAAAGGAGCAATTGAAACAATTGGAAAAATATTTTAGGCGAGAATGATGCTGATGTAGTCAGTGCAAGAGTTTCTTATGATTTAGAAGTACTGTAGGAGAAGATATGATTTACATTAAGAAAGGAATTGAGCCGAAAAGCTTGGTGGAACATCGTTGTACACCAGGAGGAAACCCTGGAGGAGTTCCGCCGTCAGTTCTTTGGGGTACGCAGCGAAAAAACTTCTGCATTCCAAAAAGAGGAAGCAAGATGGAAAGATGTCTGCAATTGACACATATATCGGAGCGGATAGAAATGGATTTTCATGTGTCGGCCATACTGAGGGCTTAGATGAGCCGGGTGTAGTTTTTAGTTATATACAATATGTTCGTATGATTGAAGCAAATCTCGAGTATTACTTGGAAGCATTTTTTACAAATATAAAATGAGAAAAGCATGTGGCTTGGATGAGTGTCTAGCCACATGCTTGATTATATTTGAGTGGAAAAAACACTGGAAGTTAACAAGATACAAGTCATAATACAAAGCGTTTGGATGTAGAAGGAACGGTAAAAAAGATTCTTACTACGGATTATGTGCAGGAAGTATTAAAAAACGTATAGATAATAAAATAACGTAAAAACGGATTGCTTTAAGAAATAAAATAATATATAATTATTTCAGAGTAATCGTGTACAAGGTGGTAAGCCTCCCGTACTGAAGTTTAGAAGGGAGGTGGTGCGGATGGATACTTATGAAGTTTTAAGCCTGTTGTTTTTAGGCGGATCGTTTCTAATCGCATTGCTTGCCTACATAGATAGGGATAACAAGCGAAAATAAAAAAGCCTACCTTTGTACTTGGCCGTTCAAGGTAGGCTTTTAGCTACTTTTACGAGGCTAACCACTTTGTGGGCGGTTGCTCTTTTTATATTTTAACTATAGCATAGTGTCTGTTCTTTTTCAAGAAGCAATTCCCGGTTTTATTAGGAGTATATTGAAAAGTAACTGAAAATGAGAATATTGGTTACAGGTGCCAGAGGTTTTTTGGGAAGAAACCTTGTTGAAAATTTGAAAAATATCAGAGACGGCAAAAATTGCATGAGATCTGTTAGTGTGGAAGAAATTTATGAGTATGACCTCCTATTATCAATACAGGTCTTTTCTTAATAAGAATTTGCTTGTTTTACACTATCATAAAACGGAATCACCGATGAATAAATCTTCCCTATCATATCAGTGCCTCCGTGTCTTCAAACTCATCATAATACATATCCCATACATGATCATATGGCCGTACTTTCTTAGCATCTTCACGAATATCTTCTAAAGATAATTTTTTATTACCATTTTCTCCATCCGATAAACCTACTCTTGCATTCTTCCAAGACTGTTCCTTATGAGATAAATCGCTTAACTTCCATGAAGCCAAAGAACCATATTCTAAAATAATATTATTAATGATATATTTACACTCATCAGAAACATCATTATCATAATCTAAAATACCATCTGGAGTAATTGAATTACGGATTTCTCTGCAGACCGGACCGTATTTCCATCCCTCAAACTCTCCTTCAAATAGCGGAGCATTTGTAATCGCAAGTGATTCTCTTTGCGCGAAATAAAGTAACTTGTGAAGTTTCATTTCATCAATCACTTCACCGGCAATCTTTTTGTACTCTGAAAAAACATATTGTGCTACATTTATTATCTTTTCCACGTAATCACTCCTTTCTCACTATTCTTAATATTATATCGCAAAATCCTTTTTTCTACAACATTTTTCAAAAGGATAAAAAATAATGTGAATTGTAATTGTTACTGTTCACTCCCTATGTTTAGGCTATTGTGAAATATGCTGAAATTTATTT
>CAYYZV010000081.1:0-9570 GCA_964476275.1 uncultured Roseburia sp. | reverse complement strand
GTTCCAGGGCGCAAGACACCAGAGACGTATTGATATGCTTCATGAGATTGAAAAGCGCAATATATAAAAAAATGCTTGAAATATAGGGCTATTTATTATAGAATAAGTGTAGCTTTGTATTTGTAAGGTATGAAACGGATACAAAAATGAGAGAGTCAAGAGGCTCATATGCAATTTTAAGGAGGAAAAATTCATGATTTCAGCAGGCGATTTCAGAAATGGTATCACTATTGAATTAGAAGGCAACATTTTTCAGATTATCGAATTCCAGCACGTTAAACCAGGCAAAGGTGCAGCGTTTGTTAGAACAAAATTAAAAAATATTAAGAGTGGCGGTGTAGTTGAAAAAACATTCAGACCTACAGAAAAATGTCCACAGGCTCGTATTGACCGTAAAGATTATCAGTATTTATATGCTGATGGTGATTTATTCTACTTCATGGATGTAGAAACATATGACCAGATTGCATTATCTGCTGCAGATATCGGCGATGCATTAAAATTCGTAAAAGAAAATGAAATGTGTAAATTATGTTCACATAATGGCAGCGTATTCTCAGTAGAACCACCATTATTTGTTGAATTAGAGATCACAGATACAGAACCAGGTTTCAAAGGTGATACAGCTACAGGTGCTACAAAACCAGCTGTTGTTGAAACAGGTGCTACTGTATATGTTCCGTTATTCGTAGAACAGGGCGATAAGATCAAGATTGATACACGTTCTGGCGAATACTTATCACGTGTATAAGATTGATAGTTAAAATAGGATAACAGATAGTAACAGTAAAAGCTAGGAACGTTGATTTTCCTAGCTTTTTTCTTATGTGCAATCTATACGCTCTTTTTTAAGGCAATCACTGCCAAACCCGACATCACTGCCTGACTGACAATCAATCCGTATAAATATGCGGAAATACCTATATAAGGAATGCCAAAGTACACAAAACAAATTCGAATACTGCAGCCTGCTAATCCAAGCAAGAGCGTTGTTTTTGAATAACCCAGTCCATGCAGAATACTGTTTAAGGTGCTGGAAAGATAAAGGAAGGGACAGATCCAGCTTAGTGTTTTGATGAAGGTTCCAGCCAGTGCGTTTTGAAAAATGACATTGCCGATAAAAGAACTTGTCAAAAGGAAGATAAAGCAGGCAGCAAAGCCTAAAGCGAGGCAGACAATAATGGTACGCCGTATAGATTGCCGGATAACGTTATGATTATGGGCAGCCTGCGCTTCTGCGATGGTTGGAAGCAAAATCACGGAAACGGAATTGGTGATAACGGATGGAAACATAATTATGGCCAGAGACATTCCGGTCAGCACACCGAATACACTTAAAGCCTCTGTCTGTGTATATCCAAACACGCGCAGGCGGTTCGGAATCAGTACGTTTTCAATACTATTGAATAGATTCATAATCAAGCGGGTGCCAGTAAGCGGGATAGCCATAGAAAGTAATTCTCTGCCGTAGGAAAGTTTAGGTATGAGGTTGAAATGGATGCCGGAAAAGCTTACTGAAATCAGCATACCTGCTATTTCACCGAAAACTAAACCCATCGCAGCCAGTGAGATAGTAATGTTTTTTCCCTGACTTTGCAAAACCTGGTCTATGAGATAAACACTGCCCACCCGCACTAATTGTTCTGCTAATTGAGAGACTGCCGGAATGGCAGCTTTTTTTTGCGCATAAAAGTAGCCATTTAAACAGGCATGGATGGAGCATGGTACATAAGAAAAGGAAATGATTTTTAACAGGGAAGCACACCTGGCTTCTTTCAAGCATATATTAGCTATGGGATCTGCATAATAAAACAGCACAGTTCCTGTTATGAGGGACAATGTAACAGAAATAAAAAGTCCCATTTGCAGATAGAATTTGGCTGAGGCAGCCTGGTTTGTACCGAGCGCTTTTGATACGTAGCGGGATATGGCAGTCTGTATTCCTGCTGAGGTAAGGGAAAAGCAGATGCCGGTAATAGGAAAAATCAGCTGATAGATTCCTAATCCTTCTGCACCGATTTCTCTGGATAAAAATATTTTATAGAAAAAGCCAATAAAACGGGTTAAAACCCCTGCGGCAGTTAAAAGCATTGCGCCGCTAAGGATTGGATGTTTTTGTAATTGTTTTTTCAATAGGACCTCAAAACAATAGATTTATCAGTTTAATATATGTGAAGGATGTGAAAATAATGAATCAACAGATTTATTTTGATAATGCGGCAACTACCAGAATAGCGGAGGCAGTAAAACGGGAAATGGAACCTTATTTAAATGAAAACTATGGAAATGCTTCCACTTCCTATAATATGGGCATAGAAGCTAGAAACGCAGTGGACAAAGCCAGAGAAATCATTGCAGAGACATTACAGGCAAAGCCGACAGAAATTTTTTTCACTTCCGGCGGCTCAGAGTCGGACAATTGGGCAATCAAGGGAATTGCCGGAGATAATAAACAAAAGGGATGGCATATTATTACCAGTACGATTGAGCATCATGCAGTATTAAATTCCTGCGAATATCTGGAAAAACTAGGGTATGAGGTGACATACTTAAAGCCGGATAAGTATGGTCTGATTTCACCGGATGCAGTCAGGCAGGCAATTCGGCCGGATACAACGTTGATTACGATTATGTATGGAAATAATGAGGTGGGGACAATTGAACCGATAGCGCAGATTGGGAAAATTGCCAGAGAACATCAGATTCTATTTCATACGGATGCGGTGCAGGCTTATGCCCAGATTCCATTGTCAATGGCTGGACTTCCGGTAGACTTATTAAGTGCAAGTGCCCATAAGTTTCATGGACCAAAAGGTGTTGGTTTTTTATATGTAAGAGAGGGTGTAGAGGTTCCTTCTTTTATCCATGGCGGAGGGCAGGAACGTGGAAAACGAGCCGGTACTGAAAACGTAGCGGGGATTGTCGGCATGGGAAAGGCGGCAGAGCTTGCGCATGCAAATATGAGGTGCCGTATGCAAAAAGAAATGATGCTTCGGAATTATTTGATTGAACGGGTACTGCATGAGATTCCAAACGCCAGATTAAATGGACACTATTCTAGAAGACTTCCGGGAAATGCTAATTTTAGTTTTAAAGGAATTGAAGGCGGTTCACTTTTAATGTTGTTAGAGGAGGACGGAATCTGTGCTTCTGGCGGCTCAGCCTGCAATACAGGAGAAAGCCGTATCTCTTATGTTATAGAAGAACTTGGAGTGCCGGAAGATTACGCACCGGGAACGGTAAGGCTTACCATGTGCGGTGACACAACGAAAGCAGAGGCGGATGCAGTGATTGCATCGTTAAAGAAAAATGTAGCGCGGTTGACACTGTAACAAAACATTATGACAAGGAAATGCCTTGATTTTTAGCCAATGGACGCTGAAAGTCAGGGCGTTTTGTGTTATGATAAGAAAAGATGATGAAAAGGATGCAGAAATAGTTGTTGACAGAAAAACAATATTAGTATATATTGGGTTAGTACAAAATGTTGACGAGGAAACAAAATGAAACAACAACAGGTATTACTAAAAGAGATAGCTCTTATGCTGGAGAGGCAGGATATGCTGTCGAAGCTCACAGAGAATGTTTGCTTGGACGAGTACGGTTATTCTGAAACGCACTGCATTGATTATATAGGAAAGTTGGAACTTCCAAATGTAACGAAAATTGCGGAGCAGATGCAGATGACTAGAGGTGCCATCAGTAAAATGACAAAGAAGCTATTGGCCAAGGGATTGATTGAGAAATACACTTTGGAAAGAAATAAAAAAGAAGTCTATTTTCGGCTGACAGAAAGCGGCATGGAGCTTTTTAAGGAGCATGAAAAGCGTCATAAGCTATGGGAAGAACGGGATATGCAGTTTTTGGAGCGTTATTCTGACGTAGAGATTGAAATTATAACCAAGTTTATGAAGGAATTCAACGTTTATCTGGAAGAACAGATAGAAACACATACGAACGAGGGATAGAGAGGAACGATACTATGAAAAAAGAAACATTTGTAACCAAAGCACAGTTAGAGGAAATTGTAAAAACATTCCCAACACCATTTCATTTATATGATGAAGCAGGAATTCGCAAAAATGCCAAAGCAGTAAAAGAAGCTTTCGCATGGAATCCGGGATTTCGTGAGTATTTTGCAGTAAAAGCGACTCCGAATCCATATATTTTAAACATTTTAAAAGACTATGACTGTGGATGTGACTGTTCTTCTTTGACAGAATTAATGCTTGCTCAGTCTCAGCATTTTGATGGAAAGCATATTATGTTTTCTGCAAATGATGTACCGGCAGAAGAATTTGCTTATGCAGATAAATTGGGTGCAATTATTAACTTAGATGACTTCACACATATCGACTTTTTAGAGAAAACCATCGGTTATATTCCGGAAACCATAAGCTGTCGTTATAATCCAGGCGGAATTTTTAAGATGAGCAATGGTATTATGGATAATCCTGGTGATTCAAAATATGGTTTCACGTATGATCAGTTAGTGGAAGGTTTTAAGATTTTAAAAGAAAAAGGTGCAAAACATTTTGGTGTACATGCCTTTTTAGCAAGCAATACAGTAACAAATGAATATTATCCGACACTTGCAAAGCAATTATTTGAATTAGTAGTAGATTTAAAAGAAAAGACAGGCTGTCACATTGCATTTGTAAACTTATCAGGCGGTGTAGGCATTCCTTACAGACCAGATCAGGAGCCAAACGATATCTATGTAATCGGTGAAGGTGTAAGAAAGGCTTACGAAGAAGTATTAGTACCGGCTGGTATGGATGATGTGGCAATTTATTCTGAAATGGGCCGTTTCATGTTAGCACCATATGGCTGTGTGGTAACAACTGCAATTCATGAAAAGCATACTTATAAAGAATACATCGGTGTAGATGCCTGTGCAGCAAACTTAATGCGTCCGGCTATTTACGGAGCTTACCACCATATTACTGTTATGGGCAAAGAAGATGCGCCATGCGACCACAAATACGATGTAGTTGGTTCACTTTGTGAAAACTGTGACAAATTTGCGGTTGACCGTATGTTACCGGAAATTGAAAAAGGTGATTTATTGGTAATTCATGATACAGGTGCACATGGATTCTCTATGGGCTATAACTATAATGGACGCCTTCGTTCAGCAGAAGTGTTATTAAAAGAAGACGGCAGTGCACAGCTGATTCGCCGTGCAGAAACACCAAGAGATTATTTTGCGACATTTGACTGTTTTGATATTTTAAAGGATATGAATCATCCGGAAGATGAAAAATAAAAGATTTTGTAACTATTCAGAGCTAAGGTAATTCAAAGAATTTTCGAGTTTGGCTCTGAATAGTTATATTCATTTATGAGGAAAGTATGGCGATAGACGGTTTACGGTTTGAAATGGCAAAAGAACAGATTATAGGGAAATATCGGGAACGCCAAGGTATAGGTACCTTATCGGAAAAGACAATGCATGCCGTGTTAAAGTATTATTATGCACCGGACGAAGAAATGCATGAAATTCCGATTGAAAGCTATGTAGCAGATATTTATACCGGAACGGAAATTATAGAAATTCAAACCCGTGCCATGAATCGGATGCGAAAGAAACTGGAAACTTTTCTGCCGCTTTATCCGGTGACAATTGTCTATCCTATACCAAGAGTGAAATGGCTTTACTGGATTGATGAAGAGACTGGGGAAGTTTCTCAGAAGCGGAAGTCACCCAAAAAGGGCAATCCGTATCAGGCATTTATTGAGTTATATAAGATACGCCCCTATTTAGCAGACCCTAATTTGAGGTTAAAACTGGCTTTGATTGATATGGAAGAATATCGTCTTTTAAATGGCTGGAGCAGGGATAAGAAAAAAGGAAGTGAGCGATATGACCGGATTCCGACAGAATTTGCTGAAGAAGTCTGCATTGACTGTATCAGAGATTATATGCAGTTAATTCCTTATGAACTGTCGGAGCAGTTTACTACAAAGGACTTTGCAAAAGCGGCAAAGATTCCTGTTAAATTAGCTGGAACGGTACTGCTTATTTTTACAGATTTGGGATTGGTCAACCGTGTAGGAAAGAATGGTAATAGTTATATATATGAAGTAAACGAATAGAATGCACTGTGTGCAAATAATGCGCATTCGCGCGAAGAAGTAATTGCCGCAAGGGGCCGCGCTCGGCGCGAGAATGTGCAAAGCACATTCTTTTTAGTAATTACTGAAACGCAGTCTGCGTTTAGAAGCAGAATCAAGCTGGTCGATGGTACGGCGCGCTTGCCCATAATGATTTGGATTGGTTGAAATCACATAAATCTGTTTGGCTCCGTGGAATTTCTCACGGAAGAAGAATGGAATATTCACCATATTTTTGGTGAATGGAATATGATTTTCAATCAAAAGCCGTACAGCGCAGTCGCTGATGCGTTCGCTTACGGTATAGCATAACTCTATATCTTTATTAATATCTTTGGCATTGCCAAGTTTTACAACTCTGCTCATTTTTATAGAACTCCTTTTAACATCTTTCGTGCGAAATAGTATCAAATTCGACAAAAAAAGTCAAGAAAAATAGGCACTTTCGGGAAACAAACTTGTCAGGAAAAGACTGGAATGTTATGATAAAAAGGAATGGCTGTAAAGCTATTAGAAATCGTTGTTGGAAAGAGGATAATAGTATGAATCAATTTGATACACCATATTTTTCTACAGAATTTATTTTGGCATATGTAAAAGGAGAAGAGAGCAGAAGCAAACGAGTACAGACCTATGCGGCTTTTCGTTTTTTGGCAGCTTTAGTAAAAGAAAAACCGGAATTAGTAAAGGAAATCGCAGCTCACATCGGATGTGAATTGTGTGCTTCCTGTTATGATGAAATGGAAGAATTTTTAATGGAAGATTTGTATTTTTCACCGGTTTTCGCAGAAAATTCTTTCGAACCATTGCTGTTTTATTATGCAATGCAGGTTGGAAAAGAAAAGGATGGCATGGCTTGTGTATATTTGGATAAACTGATGTCTTTGTATGCACCGGATGCTTTGCGGGCAAATTATGATGATGCATCGTTTACTTTGGATTTCGCATATGAAAATGAATTGCTTTACTGGGCAGCTTTTTCTATCTGCGTGACCAGCTACGAGGCTTCTTTGGAAGAAATTTTACCTGAATTTGCAAGAATTTACTGGAAAGACCTGCAGTTTACCTGTGGAGATTTTTTATTATATGATTTCTTAAATGAATATTTTGAGCAGAAGGATGTTATGCATTTGCAGGAATTTGAAGAGTTGAATCGTACCTTAGTGCTTGCAACTTTACAGTCTTTCCGTACCACTTTTGAAGAATTTGCGATGGAAGTATTGATCCAGCTGAAGCATCCATCTTCTCAATTTGCCGGTTTGTATCAGTTTGGTGCAGTGGGATGCAAGGATTTGCCGACTTTGGATGTGGCTGGCAGAAGAATGGAAAAGATTTTAGAATATGCCGCAGCTTATGAGCTTCGTAATCATTTATATGATTATCATTTGGATGAGGACAAGACCATTACATTTGAAAACTGGAAAGATAAGCTGAAATGGCATTATGTGCAGTACAATAATGTATATAATATGGCATTCATGACTTACTATGCTGCAAATCTTTCTATGCGTATGGTGAAAAAGTTATTCCTTGCTAATTTGGAGGCAGTAAAATGAGAATTATAATCATTCGTCACGGAGATCCGGATTATTCCATCGATTCTCTGACTGAAACTGGCTGGAAGGAAGCGAGACTTTTGGCAGAGCGTCTTGCCAAAATAGATATGAAAGAAATTTATGTGTCACCGCTTGGCAGAGCACAGGATACATTAAAACCAACTTTGGAAAAAACAGGACGTACAGCAACTACCTTAGAGTGGCTTAGAGAGTTTAATCCGCGTATTAATCGGCCGGATGTGCAGGGAATCCGCAAGTTAAGCTGGGACTGGCTGCCGCAGGATTGGACGAAGTGTCCAGAGTTTTTTGACAGAGAAGCATGGGGGACTAACCCGGTTTTTACGGAGGCTGAAGTAAAAAAGGAATATGATCGGGTTGTGGGAAAATTTGATGAATTACTGGCACAGCATGGTTATGTAAGGGATGGAGAGTATTATCGGGCAGAGAGGCCAAATCGTGATACGATTGTGCTGGTTTGTCATTTTGGTTTAAAATGCGTTCTTTTAAGTCATTTAATGAATGTATCGCCTATGATATTGTGGCAGGGTATGTGTGCACCGCCTTCGTCTTTTACTTCGATTTATACGGAAGAACGCAGAGAGGGAATCGCATCTTTTCGTATGAGCTGCTTCGGAGATACTTCTCATTTGTATGTGGCAGGAGAGGAGCCGTCTTTTGCGGCGCGTTTCTGTGAAACCTATGACTGTATGGAAGAAAGGCACGATTAAGCTGCGTGGCGATGTAAGGCAGTTATGTGGTTAAATTGCCGCTAGAATGGTGGAAAAGCAGAATTTTAAGGAGATACATGGGCTTCCACATATGTAAGAAAAGTATCTGTAAAACGATTATTATATGGTTTACAGATACTTTTTTAATAGGAAAATATCTAACAGATTTTTCCGTCGTCTCCGCCAGGACCATCTTTACGAGGTACTTCATCCGGAATAACATCTGCCGGCATTTCCATCGGGTAAGTATCGCGAGGGAGATCTACCGGCGGGATGTCGTCATCGTCGTAGAGATTTGCCGGACGCTGATTAAATGGCATGTTTTTTTGTTTATTATCTTCCATACTGCACCATCCTTTCGGATATAGGATGTGTAGCTTTGAAGAATTTATACGTGTTCTTATATATAGGCGGTGATTGAAAATTGCCGCCTGCGCCATTATATAGTTTGTTAATAACGGTCGCGTCTGTCCCTGCGGTCATCACGCCTGTCATCATCACGGTCACGTCTGTCATTACGGCGATCATCCCTGCGGTCACGTCTGTCGTCTCTGCGATCATTGTCACAGCGGCAAGGCGGGCAGCCCCACCAGCGGTTATCAAAATTATCTGGCATAAAAAATACTCCTTTTTTTATTATGATATGGTGTGATAAGTATAAAGGTGACGGGGAGTAAGTGTGTTTCAAGAAAAAAAGAATGTTACTTTATAATTTAATATTAAATGTCTTTTTTTGTATCAGCTGATTACAAAAAGATTGTAACAATTCTGTAACATTTACGCAATAGGAGATAAATGGAAGAATACATAATGCATATTCGGTAAATACTTCTAAAGCAGAAACAAAACAAATAGGAGGTATTTATCATGTCACAGTTATCAGAAAAAGAATTATCTACACTTAAAGACTTGCTTGCAGATGAGGATCTTTTAGTGAAAAAATTTAAGATGCTTGCAGAGCATGCGGAGGATGCTGCCTTAAAAGCAAAAATGACAGAGATTTCAAATAAGCATCAGGGCCATTTTAACGAGCTTTATTCCAAATTATCATAGTGTAGTTGTAAAATTTTCGAAGAATTTAATTGCCGTCAAAGTGGCAGAATGGAGGAAATATGCCAGGAATTTATACAGAAAAAGAAATTTTAGGAGATGCTTTATCAGCACAGAAA
>CAYYZV010000080.1:0-9654 GCA_964476275.1 uncultured Roseburia sp. | reverse complement strand
CCTGCAATAATATAGCGGTGCGGTAAAATTCCAAGCATCCATGTACGTTTACCATCTGCTAAAGAACCTGCGGTTTCATAGGTGACACCCTCTCCAAGCAATGCGTCCGTAAAAGCAAACGCTTCCTCATTCTGAACCACTTTATAGCGGTTAGAAACCACACCAAGCACCTTTCTGTCCGTATCACGCAGATTTACCTTATAACCATCAATTACCATTCCCTCTGTGGTTACAATCGGCTGCTGAATTACTTTCCAGTCAAGTCCCGCTAATACCAGTGCATCCTTTGAAGTTGGTGCGGATTCCACCCTTGTTCCCAATCCATGCCAAGGTGTTTCTCTTGTGTAAAACATACTTTCTACATTTGCTGCCATAATTTAATTCTCCTTTTCTATTTCATTCTTTAATTCCATAAGCAATATCTGAACCCGTTCCAATACTACTTTCACTGTATTTAAAACCGTAATCGGAATCTGCTTATCTACTTTTGCATCTTCCATACATACAATACAGTCCCTCAGCCCTATTACCATTTCAGATACTTCATCCAGTAAATCTTGTGCCTCCATCTTTGCACATCTCCTTTTTTTCCATGAAAAAAGAGACGAAGTATTTTTCTCTCCATCTCTTAATTCTACTTTCTATTCAGTTACTTTTTCTCTTTTGTTTTCTTTTTTATGGTATTGAATACCAAAACAACTGCTTCCACAAATATCGGAACTAACTTTTTTAAACTGTCTTTCATACGACTGCCTCCTTTCCAGTTAAATATTGCATAACTGAAAAGGACAGGAATCCGAGAACAATATGTTTTTATCGCAGATAAATCACTAAGCACTTATAAATGCCACAACATCTGGCTTTTCGTTTACCCAAATCTTAATTTTTAAACTTCCAATACCGCCACTATATGAATTATTTTTAGTAATCTTCAATTCGAGTGTATTACCATCTAACCATTTTCCCCATTCTACATCAGCATAGCTATATGTATTTCCTGTCGACATACAATAATAGGAATTTTCTAATACTTCTCCTTGAGGTTGATAACGCCGCATATCTAAATTAACAAACTTTAAACGTATAATTGTTGTTATATAATCTTCTAGCTTAAATATATCTATATACCCAATACCATTACCAGAATTCAGCCAACTCTCGTTATATTCTAATTCAATATATGGCTTTTTCAAATCAATTTTTCGTGTTAAAACTCTTTCATAATCTTCATTATATTCAAGTGGAAATTTTTGGCACAAATTATACACCTCATTTATATCCTCTATTTCACCACCTTCATCCACTATCTCAAAGAGAACATCTTGAAAAAAGCCATTAAATAAACCTACATATTTTTCCATTTCAGAAAATAACGTTTTAAAATTACCATAGTGAAACATTGCCGGGAAATCTTTACAAACATAATTCATATACTCTAAATTATATATTTCTTTCCGCTCACCATCATTATCATAAAATGCTGATTTAATAAAATTCTTAAAATATTCTGCAACTGTTTTATATTTTTTATCCCCTGTTCCTATGGTTTCTATAGCAAAATTATTATTTACATTCTGACTATCAATAATTAAATACTCATCCGCAACTACAAAAAATTCTGCACTTGCTTTTTTTCCAATCCAAAAACTTTCTTCCATTTCACCATCTTCTTCTGAAGAAAATGTTTTTATTAAACTAACTTCATAATCCCGAAATCCCTTATACTTTGCCTTAATTCTCTGTGCAAAATAAGTCATATTATTTAAACTTGTCATAATAGCACTCCCCATATAAGAACTTGGTCCAAGATTATCCATAAGATTTGACAAAAATTCAGCGTATTTTTTTCGTGATTTATGTGTATTCATTTCACCATAATTAGGCTCCCATGAATCTACCATATTCTCCAACAAAACCAGAAGATTTAATGCATCCTCTTTATATTTTTCTATAATTTGCCATTTCTCCCATTCTTCATTCTGTTGTTCTTCAATTGCTACTTGAATAATACTATCCACATATGCCTTGATAAACATTCTGCATATTTCATCCGATGAAATACTATAATTTTCGTCTATCGCATTCTCTCTTAAAATACTTACTATAATGGCATACTTATTTTTCATTTTTCTTATTTTTTCCGGCAACATATAGTATGCATAAATTGTTTGCTCTGCAATCTCTGCGATATATTCATCTCTTATATTTCCAAAAAATAGTGCTAAAACTCCTGCTTCATTTTCACTTAATGCAAGTATTCCCTCTAGCATCTCTGAAAGCAAAATTTCATTTTTCTGCAATATCTTTTGTTTTTCCATTTTTTGCATCAATATATTCATTTTCCGACTATCTTGAACTGTCCTTAGATCAAGCTGGGACATAATCATACTAATAGACACAAATGGATTCCAATGATTAAATTTTCCTCCATCTATTTCCTGTAATAACATATGATAATTATCAATGCTTTCTATCTTTTGATTCAACTTCTGCACAAATGCACCCATCATCTGTTTTATTTCAACCTGCGATTCATATAGTGCATTCACTTTATTTCCTAATCCAAGAATCATTTCATGTTCAATACAATTTCTGTTATATAATTCCGCCATAGCCTGTGTTGTATATAGGCTGATTTTATCATGGTTTCTTGCAATCTCCTGCTCTGTCATTTTATTTTTTCCCGAAATTGTCTTTGACATCCTCTGGAACCAATTTTGCTGTGCTAATAAATTGGCTTTTTCATTATTTTCTTCCATCAGCATCGTCATTCCGACTAAAATCATATTCAAATTTTGCTTTGACTCTGATTCTAACAGTTCTAAATCATTCTTTGGTATTATTTGTTCTGCCATTATCTTCTCCTTTAAATTGAATCATACAATCTTTTTAGTGATTCGTTTACCATTCTATCTTTCTTTTGTATGCAACAATATTCTTTTTCCTGTTTTGCAAACTCATTTATAAAATTTTCGTATTCATATATAGCACGTTCCATACTTTCCATAAATGGCTTGTACATACTTTCTATTGACTGATAATATTGTGCTTTACCGATAATTCTCTTGTATTCGCCACGTCCAAAACATGGTGCTACTACTTTATTTATTCCAGCCGTTACCACAAAAGCAATCGGAACTGTAACTATCGATGAAATCCCGGCAGCAGTTATAGCCGCAGACACTGGAATCATTACTCCAGTTGATAGTGCCGCTGTTGTTCCGGCTTCACCACCGGATTTCAATACTTCCGATAAATACTGTTCATCTGATAGTTCATTATTTTTCCATCTTTCATATGAAAAAAGTGCTTCCGTTCCTATCCCTACCACACAGCCTATAACACCTGATTTTGCCATTGCACCACCTACATTTTTTAAATTATACTTTGGAGTTGCTTTTCGATTCCTAATGTCTTCCATTCTTGAATCTGTATCATTTACAATCTCCTGCCTGCTTTTATAGCTTTCCACTAAATATCCATCGTTACTGACAATATCTGCTTTTTCGGCATTTGTTACAACCGTAATTTCTTTGCCTGTATTATGTAAATTAGGATTATTAGAACTGGTATATGCTTTCATCTGATATGATTTGCTGTCTCCCAAAAGCAAATCATACTCTGTTACATCAATAGCCGCTTGATTTGAAACTTCGCCAGCATTATATACCTTAAATATATTTTTAATGTCTGCTCTCTGTTTCTGCATCCAATCCCATTCATAGCCTTTTCCTTGAATCTGCTTATATATCCAGTTTTCTTGTCCCTGCCCTCTTGCAAGATAATGATTCATAGCTTCGTTAGAAGAGAACATACCTCCACTTGTTCCGTTAAAATTTCGGTTCATCCAATCCCAAAATTCCACTTTATTTGTAAGCTGATTACTGCTCTTGTAAACATTTGCAACCATCTCCAATTGTTCGGTCTGTTTCTTTGCCAATAAATCACTTGTATCTTTCAGCATATACAACATCTCTTTTTCTTTTCCCGAATCAGATACCATTCTTTTATTCATAAATCTCTTTCCTGTTCTTTTGTATTAAATTCGTTTTATAATTCCCTATTTTTTATCCATGAATGCGGCTGATTTTTTCCTCTTCTTGTACAAGTTCCCGGACTTGGTCTACCCAATGCCTTTACTCTTATGGTTTTTCTTCCACAATATCTGCACATATATTCTATAGCTTCAGCCATTTACATCTTCCTCCCACCAATCTGATATTTGATAATCTTTCAAACTACACAATTCAATTCCTATTTTTTTAATTATATATCTCTATAGAAATAAGTGTCAATATCTATAGTTGTAATATTATCTTTATAAATTTGATACCTTATATTTATATAGGAGGTACTTTATGAACTCTGCAACTCGTGAAAAATCCATCTATCCCGTAGGTGAACGCATTAAATTCTTTCGCTGTAAAAAGGGACTCTCTACTAATAAACTGGCAAATATGAGTGGTATCAGCCAATCATATCTCCGAGACATTGAACTTGGTACAAAAAATCCAACTGTTGAAATCATTTATCTGCTTTGCCAATCACTTGATATTTCATTAAAAGAATTTTTTGCAGAAGATGATTCCGTCAATTTCTCAGAAGATCCTTTGGTTCAAAGAATTTACCAATTATCCCCAAAACAACGTGATGCATTATTATCCTTCTTAAATACGATAGAATAACCCAAAACTTCCAATCCTTTATCGCAATAACGATAACCTTTGGAAGTTTTATTTTTACAAACACTCTATTAATCCATATTAGTCCGATTTGAACCACTAATTTTAAATAAGAGGTAATAGACCATGTTTGATTATGCTCCCGATTTACTTACCCGTAAGCAATGCCAAGAACTCTTACAAATCAGTAAATCTAAAATGTTAGAATTAATACACAATGGGAAAATACCAGCAAGAAAAATAGCTGGCGGCTTTCGAATAGAAAAATCCGATTTGATAGACTTTATTAGAAATTCTGCGTATTGGAAATAAGATTTTGACATTCCCCAAATTTCCATTATTCCGTCAGAATGTCCCTATTTTTTAGAAATAGAACCACAATAGAACCAGAGAGAAAAAGAAAAGCCCGAGAACCCTTGATTTTGCTGGTTTCTCGGACTTTATTTCTGTTATTCAAACTCTATAGTCGCAACCGGCTTCTTCGTAATCTCATATACCACACGATTAATACTTGGAACCTCTGCTGTAATTCTGTCTACAATTTTCTCTAAAACATCATAATCAATTCTCTCAATTGTAGCTGTCATCGCATCGATTGTATTAACGGCACGGATAACTGCCATGTAGCCCATGCTTCTTGCGTTATCTCTCACACCAACAGCCTTGAAATCAGGAATTGCTACAAAATACTGCCATACAGTCTTGTCCAAACCTGCTTTTGCAAACTCATCACGAAGGATTGCATCTGCTTCGCGGAGTGCTTCTAAACGATCGCGTGTGATAGCACCGAGGCAGCGTACACCAAGTCCCGGACCTGGGAATGGCTGACGATATACCATTTCTGCCGGTAAACCAAGTTCAACACCGCAGGCACGAACTTCGTCTTTGAAGAGCTGTGCTAATGGCTCAACAAGCTCAAACTGAAGGTCTTCTGGAAGACCGCCTACGTTGTGATGAGATTTTACACATTTTGCTGTCTTTGTACCTGACTCGATAATGTCTGGATAAATGGTTCCCTGACCTAAGAAATCGATTCCTTCCAATTTTCTTGCTTCTTCTTCAAATACACGGATAAATTCGCCGCCGATAATTTTACGTTTTTCTTCTGGATCTGCAACACCCTCTAATTTCGTAAGGAAACGCTCTGTTGCATCTACATAAATAAGGTTTGCATGAAGCTGATTCCGGAATACTTCTACAACATTTTCAGACTCATCTTTACGCATAAGACCATGATTTACATGTACACATACTAACTGGTCACCAATTGCCTTTACTAAAAGTGCTGCTACTACAGAAGAGTCAACACCACCGGAAAGTGCAAGGAGTACTTTTTTGTCACCAACCTGTTTACGAACCAGTTCAATCTGGTCTTCAACAAAGTTCTTCATATTCCAGTTTGCTTCCGCTTTGCATACATCAAAAATAAAATTCTTTACTTCATCTTCAGATGGAAGTGTGTCATACTTTGTTTCACATTTTGATGTTGGATAATCAATAGAAATCACTGGATAACCACAGGTATAGATGTCGTCTGAAACCTCTACTGCTGCTCCATCTACAATTCTATTTTCTCCACCATTTAAAATAATACCTTTTACATTATCTAATGCATTCAATTCTTCCACTGTAATATCATGTGGATGAATCTCGCTGTATACGCCCAAGTCACGAATCTGACGTGCAAGAACGGTATTCTCTGTGCTGCCAAGATCTAAGATTACAATCATATCCTGTTTCATCGCTGTGTCTCCCTTCGCATGTATATATGTTCTTTCATTACCAGACAATAAATGTCTGATAACTCTGTGAACCATAACCTTTTTTCAATATAGGTATTGTATTACAATTATTTTCATTTCGCAATGATAAATCTTTACCAAATCATTATTTTTTCTTATAAATTTTTATAACTATAACTTTAATTTTTTAGCTTATTTAACTCCGACGTATGTGCAATTACGATTAACTTCATATCCTTTTCTAACGGCCGCTCCGGATCAATATTAATCTGCACCTGCTCACCCTGGCTGATGGCAACCACATTAATAGAATATTTTCTTCTAAGGTTTAACTCCAAAAGACTCTTGCCCTGCCATTCCTTTTTCACATCCAGTTCTACCATAGACACATCATCTGATAAATCAATCAAATCCATAAAACCAGAACTTAAAATATTTCTTGCCAGACGAGTACCAGACTCGCTTTCCGGGAATACCACACGGTCTGCTCCTACCTTACTGAGAATCTTCTGATGTATCTCATCCGCACACTTTGCAATTACCATTTTTACACCTGCTTCCTTACAAAGCATTGTCGCCAATACGCTTGCTTCCAGATTTGTAGCAGTTGCAATAATCACCACATCAATATTTCCGATACCGAGCTGCTCTAATACCTCCGGATCAGTCACATCCGCGCATTTACAAAACGGAATCTCCATACTGGCATCGTTGACGATCTCTTCATCCGAATCTATTGCCAATACCTCTGCACCATTATTTACTAATTCCTTTGCCACAGCTCTACCATATCTGCCTAAACCAAATACTGCATATGTCTGATTAATACTCATTCTAACATCCTTTCTAACCTACACTAATTTTTTCCGTAGGATTCTTGATAATATTCTGCTTCTCTTTTCTCGAATGGAATGCAATTGCTAATGAAATCGGACCCACTCTTCCCAAATACATGGTTGCAATAATAATTAATTTACCTGCCGTATTTAAAGACGGTGTCAGATTTCTGGATAACCCTACAGTAGCAGTTGCACTGATTGTTTCGAACAAAAGATCCAGCGCACTTGCTTCTGTCACTGCCGCAAGCAAAATTGTAGAAGTAAACATAATAAGAAACGACATCATCACGACTGCCACAGCTTTACTTATCGCCTGCTTCGAAATATTACGATGAAATAATGTAACCTCATTTTTATTCTGAATTGTTGCAAATGCTGATACGAAAAGAATCGCCACTGTAACTGTTTTTACACCGCCGGCCGTTCCAACAGGAGAACCTCCAATAAACATTAAAAGCAAAGACACCATAGATGCGGCATTTCCCAAATTCTGCTGCGGTATCGTGGCAAATCCCGCCGTTCTCGTTGTCACTGACTGAAACAGCGAAGCCTGCATCTTTTGCCAAATTGTAAACTCCCCTATTGTAAGCGGATTATTATATTCAAAAATAAATATCAGCACTGCACCTGCTAAAATTAAAACTCCTGTCGCAGAAAGTGCGATTTTACTATGCAAAGTCAAATGCTGAAACGTTTTCCATTTTAATCTTTTTACATTTTTTAAAACCCGAAGCACATCCCACCAGACAATATATCCGATTCCTGCCATGATAATTAAGCCCATTGTAACAAAATTTATGATTGGATTGTGCACATAATCACACAAACTATTTTCTGTTATAATATCAATTCCCGCATTGCAAAAAGCAGAAATCGAATTAAATATAGAAATCCAAATCCCTTTCAAACCATACTCCGGCACAAATACCAGCATATAAAGCAGCGCTCCAACTCCTTCTACAAAAAAAGTACCCAAAATTACTTTTCTTACAAACTCCTTTAAACCGGATAAGGTATTTAAATTAAACGCATCCTGAATCAGCATACTGTCGCCGATTCCCATTCTCTTCTGAAGCCCCGCAGCAAAACCGGACAAAATTGTAATGACTCCTAAGCCTCCAATCTGTATCAGAAGCAAAATCACGATATGACCAAATAAACTCCACGTGGTAACTGTAGGCAGTGTCACCAGTCCGGTCACGCAGACAGATGTCGTCGCTGTAAACAAAGCATCGATATAGGGAACTGCTTCTCCGCTGGCAGAACTTATCGGTAATGCCAGCAATACACTTCCTATTAAAATAGCTGCCAAAAAGCTCAGCATAATTTTTTGTGTTGTTGATAAATCAAAAGAAAATTTTTTCTTCATATTTTTTGCCTTTTCGTTATAAATTAAAGATTATTTTACCACAAGCAGGTTCTTACAGCAATACACTCCGCTCCGGCCGCAAGTTTTTGTTCCACATATCAGGCAGACGACAGGGATTTATTTTATAGGCTAATACGTTTTATGAAATAAAACAATAACAGCTTGTCTTGTAAACGCTGATATTTTCTATTATTATGTTATTATGAAATTTTTTAGTAACTATTTAATCATTTATTCAGGGGGAATATTATGAAAAAGACTACAAAAGACATTATGCAGATGATTCAGGAACAGGACATTAAAATGGTCGATTTCAAAATCGTTGACATCAATGGCCAGTTCCGTCATGTAACCATTCCAGCATCACAGTTTACAGAAGATACTATGACAAACGGTATCGGCTTTGATGCTTCCAACTATGGCTATGCTGTAGTAGAAAAAAGTGACATGGTTTTCATTCCGGATTTGGACACAGCCAATATTGATCCATACTGTGCCGTTCCAACTTTATCCATCACTGGAAATGCGATGATTATCGATTATCCAAACAACCGCCCATTAGACCAGTATCCAAGAAATATCGTACTTGCTGCTGAGCAGTATATGAAAGACAGCGGTATCGCTGATACTATGTTAATTCTTCCAGAATTTGAATTCCATATGTTTGATGATGCAGCATGGTCTGTAAGACCAAATTCTATCGGTGTTAGTGTAGATGCCAAGCAGGCTTACTGGAACAGCGATAATCAAGGCTTAGGCTGTGTTGTTCCGCATCAGAAAAATTACCACATTGCAAAGCCATTTGATGCTACTTACGAATGCCGTTCTGAAATGTGTCTTGAATTAGAGAAAATGGGAATTCAGATTAAATATCATCATCCAGAAGTAGGTGCTGCCGGACAGTTCGAAATCGAACCAATGCTTGGTCAAATGTCTAAAATGGCTGATGCTTCTATGATGATCAAATATGTAATTCATAATACTGCTATGAAATATGGCAAGGTTGCTACCTTTATGCCAAA
>CAYYZV010000079.1:0-9702 GCA_964476275.1 uncultured Roseburia sp. | reverse complement strand
TCCATGTAGATCAGGTTATTGGTATTCACCGTGTATCCTGGGAAGAGATTATTAAACCAGACGCTACTATCAATGCACAGGATAACAGTGCATCTACAGGTGTCATTAAGCTGGGAGACAAATTGGTTGTTATCTTAGACTTCGAGAAGATTATTTCTGATATCAGTCCGGAAACAGGCTTAAAGATATCTGAAGTAGAAGGATTAATCGGAAGAGAAAGATGTGATTCACCAATTTTAATTGCAGAAGATTCACCATTACTTAGCAAACTCATTACAGATTGTTTGAGGAAAGCCGGATATACAAATCTTGTTATTACAATGAATGGTAAGGAAGCATGGGATAAGCTGGTAGAATTAAAGGCTGCCGGAACTGTTCGTGATAAAGTTCATTGTATCATCACAGATATTGAGATGCCATTAATGGATGGACATAGACTCACAAAGCTTTGTAAGACAGACGAAGTGCTTAAATATATTCCGCTCGTTATTTTCTCATCTCTTGTAAATGAGGAAATGAGAAGAAAAGGGGAACAGCTTGGAGCAGATGCACAGTTAACGAAACCAGAAATTGGTATGTTAGTAGGCGCTATTGACGAGTTGATTAATAGAAGCTTATCATAAAGAAGAAAAGAGGGGGTGTGATGTTGCATCACACCCTTAATTAGTAATAACTAACAAAAGCGGTAATCGCAGAAAGGTATGGCTAAAAAGATGAGTAGACAAGATATGCCGGAATTGGATACCCTTGATGAAGATATTTTCAGCGATATTTTTGATGAATTTGAAACGGCAGATTTAGATGATGCTGTTTCAGAAGAGGATTTTCTTAATGAGGATTTTCTTAATGAAGACTTTTTAGATGAAGATTTTTTAAGAAGTTTTGATTCAGAAGAGGAACAGCCGGAAAATAAGCCGGCAGAAGCAGATATATCAGGAAATGAAGAAGAACTCCTGTCTCTTTTTGGTGATGTAGACAATATTTTAAGCGGTGCAAAGGAACAAATGAATACCGTAAATACAAGTGTTCAAAAACAGCCTGAGATAAGTCCGGAAAATGCGGCAGCTAATTCTGCATTAGAAGCATTTTTGGGTACAGGGGGAATCGAAGTAGAAGAGCCGCTTCCTGACGGAGATTTTTCAGTGGGAAATTTATTTTCAGATGGGTCAGACGATGGACAGAGTGCAGAGCCGCAGGATGATGTAGATGTCTTAAAAATTTTAGAAGGTCTCGATGGAATTGATTTAGAGCTGGAAGAAGAAGGTTTTGGGGCAAATGGCAATGATGCAGCTGCTAATTCGGCATTTGAGGCATTTATGGGTCAGCAGACACAGGCAACAGAACCAGCTGAGGAAGTACCAGGGAAGAAAAAGGGCAAAAAAGAGAAAAAAGAAAAGAAAAAAGCAGATGAAAAAGGTGGTTTCTTAAGTAAGCTTGGATTGATTCTTTTTGGTGAAGACGATGAGGATGAGGAAGGAGAAACGAGCAAAAAGACGATTATTGGTTCTGATGACGCAGATGGAATTGAAACTATTGATATTGACATGGATAGTGTGGATAATTTAGCGTTGTTCGGAGAAAAACCAGCTTCGGCTGCTCCTGCGAAGGAAGAAAAAGG
Organism: uncultured Roseburia sp.; assembly: GCA_964476275.1. Classification (GTDB taxonomy): domain Bacteria; phylum Bacillota; class Clostridia; order Lachnospirales; family Lachnospiraceae; genus Roseburia. The sequence goes on along the minus strand of CAYYZV010000079.1, from coordinate 8,084 downwards.
CAAAAAGGGCAAAAAAGAGAAAAAGAAAAAAGAAAAGAAAGAAAAAGTTAAAAAAGAAAAACCAAAGAAGGAAAAGAAACCGAGACCGAAGAAGGAGAAGAAGCCAAAGCCTCCGAAGGAACCGGATAATACACCGCCATTGCCAAAGAAACCAGTTATTTTAATTTTCCTTATGGCAGTTTCTCTTGTGACATTGATTTTAATGGGAACGAATTTGTTAGGTTATGCAAATCAGATGAATAGTGCGGGAAAACAGTATGCGAAACAGAATTACAGCAAAGCTTTTGCTGAAATTTCAGGAATGAAAATAAAAGAAGAAGACATGGCACTTTACGAGAAATATCATGTCATGGCGATGGTATCATCAGAGTTGGAAGCATATAAGACTTTGATGAATGCAGAATTTTATGATATGGCACTGGACTGTCTGATACGTACAATCGGTCGTGCAGAGAAGTACAGACCAGAAGCAGAAGCTTATGGATGTATTCAGGAATTAAATACATTAGAAGCGGAGGCAGAGGCAATCTTAGGACAGATGTTTGGTGTCACCAAAGAAAGAGCACTTGAGTTGTATGCAAGTAAGACAAAAGAAGATTATTCCTATGCGATAAAGAGAATTCTTAAAGATCTGGGCATGGAAAAGGTGAGTGAATGATAGCAATAATTGATTATGATGCAGGTAATTTAAAAAGCGTGGAAAAGGCACTGGTGTCTTTGGGGGAAGATACTGTCATTACACGGGATTTTTCAGAAATTTTAAAGGCAGATAAGGTGATTCTGCCGGGAGTAGGTGCGTTTGGAGATGCCATGGCGCAGCTAAAAAAGTATGAGCTGGATAAAGTAGTTCATGAAGTGGCCGCTATGGAAAAACCATTGCTTGGAATTTGTCTTGGTCTGCAGCTGATGTTTGAAAGCAGCGAAGAGACACCGGGAGTAGAAGGATTGCATTTATTGGATGGTCATATCTACCGTATTCCGGATGCAGAAGGAATTAAGATACCGCATATTGGCTGGAATTCTTTGGAATTTCCGAAAGAAAGCAGACTTTTTAAGGGAATTCCGGAGCAGTCTTATGTGTATTTTGTACATTCTTATTATTTAAAGGCAGCAGATGCAGGGATTGTAGCGGCAGCGACAGAATACAGTACACATATTCATGCCGCAGTTGAGCAGGGAAATATTTTTGCCTGTCAGTTTCATCCAGAAAAGAGCAGTACAGTAGGTTTACAGATTTTGAAAAATTTTGCGAATCTATAGGAAGGGAGAATTATGTTTACAAAGAGAATTATCCCTTGTCTGGATGTAAAAGCAGGCAGGGTTGTAAAAGGTGTTAATTTTGTTGATTTAAGAGATGCCGGTGATCCGGTTGAGATAGCAGCTGCTTATGATAAAGCAGGTGCAGATGAACTGGTTTTTTTGGATATTACAGCAACCAGTGACGCAAGAGGAACGGTTGTGGATATGGTTCGCAAGGTGGCAGAAAAGGTTTTTATTCCTTTTACTGTAGGCGGTGGTATTCGAACGGTAGATGATTTTAAAATGCTGCTTAGGGAAGGTGCAGATAAGATCTCGATTAATTCTGCGGCGATTAATAATCCGGCTTTAATCAGTGATGCTGCCGATAAATTTGGCAGCCAGTGTGTAGTAGTAGCGATTGATGCCAGAAGAAGAGCAGATGGTTCGGGCTGGAATGTTTATAAAAACGGCGGAAGAATTGATACGGGTTTGGACGCCATTGAATGGGCAATGAAGGCAGATAAATTGGGAGCAGGAGAGATTTTATTAACCAGTATGGATTGTGATGGTACAAAGGCAGGTTATGATTTAGATGTAACCAGAATCATTGCAGAAAATGTATCAATTCCAGTCATTGCTTCCGGCGGAGCGGGTACAAAAGAGCATTTTTATGATGCATTAACAAGTGGAAAAGCAGATGCAGCATTGGCAGCATCGTTATTCCATTATAAAGAATTAGAAATTATGGATTTAAAAAATTATTTGGCCAACCGGGGAGTATCGGTAAGAAGGTAAAATTGGAATTGAGAGAGGAATGGCAGCGTTATGGCTATGATTTCAAATGACTGGCTTGCTCCAATGCGGGCTGAGTTTCGCAAGCCGTATTATTCTGAATTATATCAGTTTGTAAAAGAGGAATACAGCAGATGTGTGGTGTACCCACCAGCAGATGATATTTTTAATGCAATGCATTTTACACCGCTTAGCGAGGTAAAGGTTGTGATTCTTGGTCAGGACCCTTACCATAATGTAAATCAGGCACATGGACTTAGTTTCTCGGTGCCCACCTCGCAGAAAGAGATTCCACCATCTTTGCAGAATATTTATAAAGAGCTGGAGTCAGATTTGGGCTGCCGCGTACCGAATAATGGCTACTTGAAAAAGTGGGCAGATCAGGGTGTGTTGCTGCTTAATACGGTATTGACGGTTCGGGCACATCAGGCAAATTCACATCAGGGAAGAGGCTGGGAACAGTTTACGGATGCCATCATCCGCACAGTAAATGAGCAGGACAGACCGATAGTCTATTTGCTTTGGGGCAGACCGGCACAGAATAAGGCGGCTATGCTGAATAATCAAAAGCATTTGATTTTAAAAGCGCCTCATCCAAGTCCGCTGTCGGCTTACCGCGGGTTCTTTGGATGTAAGCATTTTAGTCAGACGAACATCTTTTTAGAGCAGAATGGTATTGCACCAATTGACTGGCAGATTGAAGATGTATAGAATTATAAAAGGATAAATTGTAAAACTTTTCGGTATGTGTTAAAATATAACTATAGAACACCGATATTTTTATTAATAAAAGTTTTGTGCAGGGATGCGCTAGAATAAAGATTACTGTTCAGAGAGCTATCAGACACTTGCTGTCGGATAGCGAAAGAATATGATTCAGGAGTTGATTGCTGCTTTGCGGAGCAAATTTGCATGCAGAAATCAATTGTTACTGAGAATGGAGTGAACAGTAGCGGACAAGGAGGTATGTGTGTATGGCAACAATTTCAGGATATGATTCATCTTCTTTAAGTGTATTATTTTCGAGTTTGAACCGTTCTGGCAATTCTAACAATAGTATGACAGATTTATTAGCAATCAATTATACAGATTATGCGGCAATCCGCAGTGGTTCTTATTACAAATTATTGAAGTCGTATTATAGTATTGACTCTTCAGATGAAGTAAAGAAGATTGTAAATAAAGACACCGAGGATGAAGAAGAGAAAAAAACAGAATCTACTGAGGATTCAAAGGGTACATCTACATCTACTTCTACATCAAAGGATTCCGCAGATACGATATCTAAGATTGAAAGTGCATCAGATGAATTAGGTGCGTCATTGGACACTTTGCTGAAGACAGGAAAAAATTCTTTATTTACAGCTTCTGAGGTAACAGATAAAGAAGGCAATGTGAGTGAGAAATATGACACAGATAAAATTTATAAGGCTGTAAATGAGTTTGTGACAGATTATAATGCATTGTTAGACAGTACTTTAAGTGCTAAGTCTCAGAATATTGTAAGTGCTGCAGAACGTATGACACGTATTACAGGTTACAATGAAGAATCTTTAGAAAAGATTGGTATTACAATCGGCGAAGATAATAAGTTAAAGATTAACGAAGAGACTTTTAAAGCAGCAGATATGGAGAATGTGAAGAAGGTATTCAATAATGAAAATGGTTTTGCAGGACAGGTGAATACACAGACTTCTATGATTGCTTATTATGCAGAAAATGAAGCTTCTAAGTCTAATACTTATACGAGTACAGGTACTTATACGAATAATTATAATACAGGTACAATTTATACAGAGGGAATTTAGTTACTGGTCTCGTGTGAGCAGTAACGGAATTTAAACAAGTATATAAAAATACATTGAAAAAATAGAGGAAGCATGTTATTCTTTTTCTAGTTTGGTGAACAACGTAAACCTCGGAATTGCAGTGCAATTCTGAGGTTTTGCTTATTTGTATCAAAAATAAAATAGAAAGGGTAACTGTTCAGTAGGTCTGTGCGTTTGCTGCACAGTTGAAAGGGTAAGAATAAATGGCAAAGAAGGCAGTAATTGGAATGTCAGGAGGAGTAGATTCTTCTGTGGCAGCTTATTTATTAAAAAAAGCAGGGTATGAGGTGATAGGAGTCACGATGCAGACCTGGCAGGATAGAGAAGCAGATGGCAGTGAACTGGCGATGGTAAAAGACGCGAGAGAGGTAGCAGAGCGTCTTGGCATCACGTATCATGTAGTAGATTTCCGCAAAGAGTTTAAGGAGCATGTTATGAACTATTTTGTGGAAGAATATCTTAAGGGCCGGACACCGAATCCATGCGTTGTATGTAATCGGTTTGTAAAATGGGAAGCACTGCTTCATTATGCAGAAAAAGTGGGAGCAGACTATATTGCGACAGGGCATTATGCCAGAATTGACAGACTGCCAAATGGACGATATGCGGTCTGCAATTCTGTAACAGCGGCAAAAGACCAGACATATGTCCTTTATAATTTAAAGCAGGAGCAGCTTGCTCATACGATTATGCCGGTAGGCGGATATACAAAAGATGAAATCAGGGCAATGGCAGCAGAGATTGGCTTAAATGTAGCACAAAAGAAAGACAGTATGGAAATTTGTTTTATTCCGGATGATGATTATGCGGCTTTTATTGAAAAGCAGGCAGGAGAGCAGGTCCCGCCGCCGGGCAATTTTGTATCGGTAACAGGTGAGGTTCTTGGACAGCATAAAGGCATCACTCATTATACCATTGGACAGAGAAAAGGATTGGGAATTGCATTAGGAGCACCGGCTTTTGTAACAGAAATTAGACCAGAGACGAATGAAGTCGTTTTGGGTACAAATCAGGATGTATTTACAACAAAGCTTTACGCAAACCAATTAAATGCGATGGCAGTTTCTGAATTTACAGATGGAATGGAATTGAAGGCAAAAATTCGTTATTCGCATGCAGGCTCTATGTGTAAAATCACCAGAACCGGAGAGGATGAAATCTGCTGTGAATTTGCAGAACCGGTACGTGCAGTGACGCCGGGGCAGGCTGTGGTATTTTATGATGGAGAATATGTAGCAGGAGGCGGAACCATTGTAAGATAGCTATGTTTTCATAAAAAATATCTTGACAAGGATATCATATTGTGTATAATACAAAATGCAAACAAGTTGCAAAAGCAAGATGTTTGCATTTTTGATTTTATATAAAATGGGAAGGATGTTACATATGTTAGAACATGCATTAGAGCATACCGTGGCAGATGTGTTAGGATTGCTGCCATTTTTATTTATTACGTATCTGGTGATGGAATTGTTAGAGCATTATACGGGAAGTAAATTTAATAAGGTGATTCAAAATTCAGGGAAGTGGGGACCGTTTGCAGGAGCAGTATTAGGTGTGATGCCGCAATGTGGATTTTCAGCTGCTGCTGCCGGTTTTTATTCCGGGCGTGTGATAGGAATAGGTACATTGTTGGCCGTATTTTTATCTACGTCAGATGAAATGCTTCCGATTTTATTATCTGAGTCTGTTCCGATTATTACGATTGTAAAGATTTTAGCAACAAAAGCAGCGATTGCCTGTGCCTCCGGTTATCTGGCATCCTTTGTATATCAGCAGTTTTTCCGGAAAAAAGAAGGGCATATGGATATTCATGTGGTTTGTGAAGAGGAACACTGCAGCTGTGAAGAAGGTGTCTTACGTTCTGCTTTCAAACATACAATAAAAATCTTTTTCTATATTTTCGTAATTGCTTTTCTTTTAAATGCAGTGATTGAAGGAGTAGGAGAAGATTCTCTGACACATGTTTTTTCAAATAATCCAGTGGTGGGACAGATGATTGCATCACTGGTAGGATTGATTCCAAACTGTGCTTCTTCAGTGGTCATTACACAGCTTTACTTAAAAGGTGTAATCAGTGCCGGCATGATGATGTCAGGTTTGTTAGTAAATGCAGGAATCGGCAGTCTGGTGCTGATTCGTTTAAATAAGAACATGAAGCAGAATGTAGGAATTATTACGGCTTTGTATGGTTTCGGTGTAGTCTGGGGTATTTTGATTGATGTACTTGGAATTGCATTTTAAGAAAATAGTAAATGAAATAAGAATTAAAGATGATAAACAGGGGCAAAGAGATGGCGAATTGTGGATATGCGACAGCAAATAGAAAGAAGATATTAGAGTTTTTAAAAGAAAATCATAACCGTACTTTAACGGCAGCGGATATTGATGCATATTTGAAATCCTGTGACAGTGAAGTAAACATTACCACGATTTATCGGTATTTGGATAAGCTGGAAAAGGAAGGAACGGTCATGAAATATGTGGCAGAAAAGGGCAGCCAGGCTGCCTACCAGTATGTCGAAGCAGGACATAATTGTGACGAGCATCTTCATTTGCAGTGTGTGAAATGTGGTCGGGTGATTCACTTAGAATGTCATTTTATGCATGAAATTTTAGAGCATGTGGAAAAAGAGCATGGTTTTGTGATGCAGTGTAAAAATTCCATTGTGTATGGAACCTGCAGGGAATGTGTATAAATTGCGTATCAAATAGAAGAAGGTAATTTAGGAAGAAATTGTCATGTGTATGAGAAAATGATTCTACCGGAAAGATGCGCAAGTACTATCATTTGTCAGCAGAAGGAAGCGGAGATAGGGATTCTGTGGAAAATGCATCATGGGTTGGCGATTAATTTAGGATATGGGCTTTGGTGGACGACACTTGTTCCGTTTTTAAGCTATGGCAGAATCAGTGCGGTGATGAACGGAATTTATATAGGATTCATCTTAAGTGTTTATCGAAACAGCAGTATTTTGTGGGAAGAAAGTATTCCGCAGGAACGGCTGCCGAAAATACGGGTGGTGATAGAATAAGAAAAGTGGTGAAAGTCCACAAATCACCCGGTAGTGGGAAGATGATAGCCAAGAGCAAGGATATATTTAAACAGTAGGCTGACGGGACACGCACTTTGTTCAATTAGGCCAAATCGAAAATGATGTAAACGAAAGGCAGTTCATTGATATAATAAAAATGTTTTTTTCGTTTACACCATCATCGATTCTAACCTAAAGAATTTATCTTACACGTAGTTTCACTTCTGATTTATAAAATCTTTTAATCGTTCCATCGCAATCACATCATGTTTTTTAGAAAACATATGCGCTCCGCCGTCAATTATATGTAAACTTACTCTTGCATCCTTGCTCATCCCATCAGGTGTGGTACTTTTATAAGCTTCTAATGCACGTTTGGCATAAGTAATGTCTACAATTTTATCCGATGTTCCGTGCACAATGCATACCTGTCCATTATAGGTTTTAATCTCCTCAAATGGTTCCATATGTATTACATCCATTGCATAACACTTACCAACTTTCATTGGACCGCAATGCATCGTTTCCGGCACATTATTCGGGTCAAATTTTGTCATCATCATCTTTCCTGCTCTAACGTCATCCGGAATACATAACGCAGGATAAAACAGACATAGTTTCTCTATTGGATATTTATTTTTTGCAGAAACCAATGCAGATACAAATCCGCCCTGACTGCATCCCATAAGAAATATTTTGTCTTTGTTTACATATGGCAAAGTCCTCAAATAATCAATTACTGCTTCTAAATCTTTAACCTCTGTCAAAACAGACATTTCTGTTGTTTTTCCATCGCTTTTATTATTCATTACAGAACCGCCATTAAAATCAAAACAATATGCTGCATATCCCATTTCTGCCAACAAAGCAGCATAATGTCTTACTGTGTCCTGCCACGCCATAAATCCGTGACATACAATTGCAATTGGTAAATTTTCACCTTCCGGGAGATATTCCGTCCCTCGAATAAATAATCCATCTCTTTTACATTCAAATGTTTTTTCTTTAATGCCCTCTTTTAACTTTGGCTTTCTAAAAAAATCAAACATAATTATCCTCACTGTTCACTTTCGATCTCAATCAATTCAAATTTAATCATTAATATTTAATTTTGCAATAACTGCACCATCTTCATCTATATATTCGGCGATAAAAAACTTCGCCAAATATATAGCCCTCCGGGGGATGC
>CAYYZV010000078.1:0-9720 GCA_964476275.1 uncultured Roseburia sp. | reverse complement strand
CCTTCCCCATCTGCAACTAAATGATATCCCTGCTGCTTTGCCTGATATGCTGTCGCACCTGCAAGCAATGCCACATCAATACTTCCGCCGTCTAATGCAGCTTTTGTATCAGGAATAGACATATTGATATAATTTACATCTTCAATCGTCATATTTGCTGTTGCAAGATATGCCGCCAATAACTCATGTAAATTTGTGCCTGCTGGTCCGGCAATTGTTTTACCTCTTAATGCTTCCGGTGAAGTAATGCTTCCATCTTTTGCATACATGCAAAATGCCTTTGGAGATCTGCTGTACATATTTAACACCTTAATATCTGCATCATTTGCCGCAGAAAGAATCACAGATGACGCACCTACTGCATAAAGCACCTGTACATCACCGGATGCCAGTGCCTGTGTCTGATCTGCACCGGATGTCAGCTCTGCATACTCTACTTCAATCCCCATATCAGCAAATGCATGTTCAAAAATATCTTTCTCTTTTTCCACAATTGATGGTACATTTAACGGTGCTGTTACATAAGTAAACACCAATTTTTTTGGAACTGCCGCTGAATCCTCAGCACCACATCCTACAAAAACTCCTGCTGCCATACATGCTGCCATCGCTAAACTAAAAAATTTCTTTTTCATAGAATCCTCCTACAATATCTCCATAATACTTTTTTTCAACTCAATAAATTCCGGTTTCAAAAGATTTCGCTCTTCGCTATTATCTTCAATCACAAACTCTGATTTAATCTGTCCCGCTTCAAGAACAACTATTTTATGCGCAAGAAGTATCGCTTCATCAATGCTATGTGTCACAAAAAGAATGCTGACACCCCGCTCACGCTGTAAACGAATCAATTCCTTCTGCATCTGTTCCCGCGTAAAATAATCCAGCGCCGCAAATGGCTCATCCATTAAAATAAATGACGGCTGATACGCTAAAGCTCTTGCAATTGCAGTCCGCTGCTGCATACCGCCGGAAAGCTGATTCGGATATGCTTTTTCAAAACCATGCAGCCCTACAATATCAATAATACTTTGAATCTCTTTCCTGTCACATTCCTGCTTTTTTAAACCAAACCTCACATTATCCCATACATTCAGCCATGGCATCAGCCGCGGCTCCTGAAAGACAAATGTTGCCTTATGTGCAGCCTTCACTATCATCTCTCCCTCATCCGGCACCTCTAATCCACCAGCCAAACGCAAAAGAGTTGTTTTTCCACAGCCGCTTCTTCCGAGAATCACTGTAATCTGCTTCTCTGGAATCTGAAGGTTCACACCATTTAAAACATGAACTGTCCGTTCTCCCGCGGCATAGGTCTTTTGTATATTTTTTAATTCAATTCCAGCCATTTTCACCCGCTCCTTTAAACAGCTTCTTAATCGCAATTCCAAACAGCTTATCCGTCAGCAAGCCAACGATGCCGATTACAAAAATACCTACAAGTACCTTATCTGTACGTGACATCTGCTGTGCAAATAAAATCATATGCCCAAGACCGGTTGAAGCTGCCACCATCTCCGCGCCAATAATTGCCCGCCAGCTGTAACCCATTCCAATCCGCATTCCGACAAGAATATCTGCCGAAGCATAAGGAAGCACAATCTGCGTAAATTTTTCGAATCTGGTATATCCGAAAACATCTCCTACTTCTAATAAACACTTATCGCATCCTGTAAAACCTTTTATGATATTCAAATACATTGGAAAGAAAGATGCCAGTACTATAATAGCCGTTTTTGTCGTTTCACCAATACCGCACCATAAAATAAGCAGTGGTATCATACTAAGGGGCGGTACATTTCTAAAAAACTCTATTATATGTCCATAATATTTTTCCGCCTTTGGTACAAAATAGCGAAACATTCCAAGTACAAATGCCAGCACAAATGCAATCAAAAATCCTTTTAAGACACGTCCAAAACTAATGAATATATCTACAAAAAGTTCTCCTGATGCCGCCATTTTCAAAAAAGTACCAAATACCTTTTGCGGCAAGGGCAAAACATAGGCACTGAATATTTCAAGCCTGCACACAACAAACCATATGCCAAGAACAAGAACTATGCCAATAAAAGGCGCCATCCTGTCTGTAATCTTTTTTCTTTTTTCTTCTGTATTTTTCATGATTCATCCACACCATTCTGCGATATGATACCATCGCCGTTATGACATCCATCTTTGCAAAACAGCATTTCAACCAGCTCCACATCATCCGGCACGCCATCTTTAAAATAATCCCTTATTTCTTCCTCTCCGGTAACGGAAACCGTCTTTAATCCCAGCTTGGAAAAAAAACCTGGCGGAATCGGACTTTTTTTCTGCGGTATCCGTTCTGGTTCTTCACCAAGAAATGCTGCAAAGCGATTCCATGGAACAAATATCGTATCTTTCAGTCCCAAAGCATTTCCCATATCAGCAAGTGCCTGACAAGGCGTTGTAATCAGCTTTTCTTCCTCCTGCAAGTTTTCCTGTCCGCTCCCCTCCTCTGCACAATGAATCAGAATCGGTTTGATTTCTGGAATTACAACCTGAGAAGAAATGTGCAAATCATCCAGCAATTCCCGAATCTTCGGACACCTCATATCCATCACAGGAACTGCTGTCTGCTCCACTGCTAACCGGTATTTTTCCTTTACTATCATAAGCCAGTCACCCGATGTATGTAAACGCTCGTATCCATGCCGTCTGAGAAGCTCGTTTAAAGCTTCCGGTTCATACATACTGTCTGTCACCGGATTAACCCATATATAAGCCATAAATTCTTCCTTTCTACTACATCATAAAAACAATTTCAGGTACAGTTAGCTACTGCTAACTGTACCTGAAATAAGGTATCATATACATAGAAAGATGTCAATTCTCTTGGCGGCTCCAATTTTTGGCAATGACCGCTGTTATATGGACTCTATCCTGCACGATTCTCTAATCTTCTTAATAAATATACAAGCGGCACAATCAATGTCCCGCAGAAAAAATTACTCACTCCATGAATGAAATCAAATGGCAGTCCTGCAGCAATCCATGCAAGCGTCCCCTCAAAACTTAAGCCAAATAAAATCGCCTGTGCCGGAGCATATAAGACTCCAAATAAAAAACCATGACATGCATTTACTGTCATATAAACAAATGGACGCACCTTTTTGGGCATTTTTCCGGGCAGAAGCATTGTAACAGCCCACAATGCGGTCCATACATATAAATACGGAATCCACCATGCCGCAAATCCGCTGAAAATCCCATTTAAAATAACATACGTATAAATTGGATATAATGCTTTTTTTCCATAAACCACAGTAAATGCTATCGTAAAAACGCCGAGCAGATGAATGTTGGGTGCAATTTCCATCAGCATCTTAGACGCATACATTAATGCCCCTAACATTCCAAATACTGCGGTTTCTCTCACTGTCAGTTTCATTATTTCTCAACTTTAAAGGTATATTCTGCACCCTCTTCTACAGCTGTTGTGTCTACACCTGAGGAAGCATATTCGCCGTTGATGTAAAATGCCCAATATGTGCCATCTGTATCATAATCCACTGTAATTCCATTTACAGTTTTTACATAAAGGCCATACTGCTCCTCATCGCCTGCAATTAAACCTGCTTCTAATAAAGCATCTCCCACAATTTCTTTGTCTGTATGGACTTCGAAATCTGTCTCATTTCCATCTTTATCTACAACAGTAAAGAAAAACTTAACTGCTCCTTCACCAATGATACCATCCTCTGCTTCTGACAAAATCTGGCTGTCATCTTCTGCACTCTCTGTCTGTGCCTGACTGCTGATTTCTTCCGAACTCTGCACTTGTGCCTGACTTCCACTTCCATCCTTACTGCTGCCGCATCCCATTACATTCACTGCCATAGAAACCATAAGCATCATACAAAAGAACAGCGACATTACCTTTTTGTTTCTTAATTTCATTTGCATCTTACCCTCTCATTCTACCGTTTATCGGTGTTTTTTTATACTCTATATCATTAGCTTTATGATATACATGATTAAACAGACAAAAGTTTCATAACCACCTCATAATTATCTGCCTTGTGTGGAAATGCACAATCCGTACATTCTTTTATTTTTTTCCCATTTACTTCTATATATTTATAATTGCCGGGACAATTCTCTCGATGGTATAAAGGACAATAACAAAACAGGCAATTCATATCTTCCAGTCCTTCATGACAGGGATAAAATTTACAATCCCGATTTTCAAAATACCAATAAGAATTTTCCATCAAATTCTCCTCTACATAATATTTTTTCAATGAAAAAAAGAGCCATCAAAACGACAGCTCTCAAATACACAAAGTAAAACCATCAATACTATATCTTAAATACAGTTTGACAGACCATTGTACAACCAGTTACTCGTGGCTTGAAGCTTTTGCTTCGTACTTAAAATCAGGCAGGTCTCCCGGCTTAAAGATCATCGCATACGCCATCTTCCCAGTTTCCCAGTGATCTATCGGCTTAGCTCCCTAATTACGGTGACGAGTTCGTACAGGATTTACACCTGTTTCCCTTTTCATTAGAACCAACTTATTCAAGCTCTTCTAACACCTGATTCATTTATTCAATTCTATGAGATTATAACACCATATATGTTGAATTACAAGACTGAATATTTCGAATACTGCTTTTTATCATTCCGGCATCCATGTATATTTCCCTTTCTTCCACATATAATTACATGATAATACCATTTTGAAAGGAATTACTTATGTGCGGAATTGCAGGTTTTTGTAATTTTGAATATGACTATACACACAATAGCCCTTTTTACACTAAAATATTAACTGATATGCACGACTGTCTTTCCCACCGTGGAAATGATCAGTTTGGCCACTACTTAAAAAATACGGTTGGTCTTTCTCATGCCAGACTCAGCATACGAGACATTACAAATGGCTGCCAGCCCATCATTCGCCAGTTCAATAAAGGAGAATATGCAATTGTCTACAATGGAGAAATTTACAATACAGACGAATTAATTCCTGATTTAAAACAGGCAGGTTACACATTCCAGACTACTTCTGATACAGAGGTCATTTTATATGCTTTTATTCATTACGGTGCTGAATTTGTAAACCGCCTGAATGGAATTTTTGCTTTTGCAATCTGGGATCATCAAAACCAACTGCTCTATCTCTATCGGGACAGAGTTGGAGTTAAGCCACTTTTTTATTATTTGCACCAAAAACAGCTGGTATTTGCTTCGGAACCCAAGGCCCTTTTCTGTTATCCGGACGTTCAGCCTCACTTAAATCTTGACGGACTTCGCGAAGTACTTGGTATCGGACCTGCCCGCACCTCTGGAAATGGGATTTTTGAACATGTCTCTGAAGTACTTCCCGGACATTATATGTGCTATTCGAAAAAAGGATTTGCTGATTATACTTATTGGGATTTGTCTGCCAGAGAACATGAAGACAGTTATTCTGCTACCGTTGAGAAGGTATCCTGGCTGGTAAGAGATGCAGTGACGCGGCAGATGGTATCTGATGTTCCTGTATGTACGTTCCTTTCCGGCGGCATCGACTCTTCCATTGTGACTGCAATCGCTGCGCGTTATCTAAAAGAACATGGTGAGATTTTAAATACATTTTCTTTTGACTTTAAGGGAAACGACCAGTATTTTCAGTCCAATGCTTTTCAGCCCGAGCGGGATTTGCCCTATGTCAACATTATGCTGAAACACTATGCCACAAATCATACATATTTAGAATGTGATGAAACCCTGCTGGCAAATACGCTTTTCGCAGCAGTCGATGCCCGTGATTATCCTGGTATGGCAGACGTGGATGCCTCGCTACTTTATTTTTGCTCTTTAGTAAAGCAGCATAATAAAGTTGCTCTGACTGGCGAATGCGCTGATGAAATTTTTGGCGGCTACCCATGGTTTTATCGTCCTGAATTATTAAATCGGGATGGATTTCCATGGTCTGCTGATACCTCTGCCCGCACGCTGTTTTTAAATGATGAATGGATTTCTATTCTGGATTTGCAGAATTATTCCTATGACAGATACCAGACTTCTCTGGCAAAAGCTCCCATACTAACCAGTGAATCTGCTGAAGAACGCAGGCGCCGCGGCATCGCCTATTTGAATATTAAATGGTTTATGCAGACCCTGTTAGACCGTATGGACCGCACCAGTATGTATTCCGGTTTAGAAGCAAGAGTTCCGTTTGCCGACCACCGGATTATTGAATATGTATTTAATGTACCTTGGGAAATGAAATATCAAAATGGTGTCGAAAAAGCGCTCCTTCGCGATGCCACTGCAGACCTCCTTCCGCCAGAACTTCTTCACCGTAAAAAGAGCCCTTATCCGAAAACCTATCATCCCGGCTACGAACAGGCACTCTGCAAACGCTTTGAACAAATCATACGCGATCCAAATGCACCAATTGCACCGCTTATCGACAAAAATAAGGCTCTCCGCTTTATGGAAAGCCCAAAGGAATACGGAAAGCCTTGGTTTGGTCAGCTAATGGCAGGACCGCAGCTAATTGCTTACTTTATCCAGCTGAATTATTGGATGGAGAAATATCATTTGTCCGTATAGCTATTTAGCCCACGATTTTAAAATAAAATCGTGGGCTAAATAGCTACTTTGCAAGCCGTTTCTTAACCAATTCCCAAATTTTAACTGTTCCAACAGCAATCAATGTTCCCATTACCATGCCTCCAAGTACATCTGTTGGATAGTGTACGCCTACATATAATCTGGAGATACCTATTAAGAAAGCTAAAATCATTGCCGGTATACCATATTTCTTTGGCAGCATCAGATAAAGTACTACACCTGCTGCAAAAGAACTTGAGGTATGACCGGAAGGAAAGGAATACTCTCCCGGTTCCGGTATCAAAATCGTTAGATTTTCCAGCATTCTGTATGGTCTGGGACGGGCTACGATATTTTTCAAAATGATATTGTTAAATAATAAACTGCCCAGCAGCGATACTCCTACCATCGGACCTACTCCCCGGTATTTCTTTGTAAATAATAAAAGAATGGCGATGGCAATCCAGATAAGCCCCTCATCTCCTAAAGATGTAATAAATTTAAAAATCGGTGTTAAAAAGGCATTTCTTATATATGTCTGAATCCACAGCAAAATATTCCCATCCAGCTGAAACAATGCTTCCATAATGTCCCTCCACTTTTCTCAAATAATAAAAGACAGACGTTTCTATTCTGTCTGCCTCTATTATATCAACCTTAAATTCACTTTTCAATTGCGTTTTCCCATAAAATGTACTTTACAAATTTTATAACTCATGCTCTCCTGTCACAACTTTATTTAAAATATCTGCCAGCGGCACCATTGCGTTCATTGCCTCCTGTACGGTATTCGTCTGCGCACCAACCTCTACCAGCAAAGATTTTGGACAATAATGCAGATTATAACGGTAGCCTTTCAGATATACCCCTCGGGACAAACCCGGATAATATTCTGCTGTTACCAGCTGAGTCTGAAAAGAAAATGCCAGATTATCTGCCAGATTCGGATTATATAAATAACCGATTTCTCCTACACTTGTGGTACGGCTTAATCCGTTTACAAACATAATTTTTGCCGTTTCCACACCATTGACATCCGTCACCAGCCTTGTATTTTCCCCAACACCATCCCGATGCAAATCAATCACTACCTCTATACTCGGATTCTCTGCCAAAATTTTTTCCACCGCAGGGCCTGCCAACGAATAGGCATCATCCCTGGTTTCTACATCATACTCCCCTTTATGATGGATAACGTTTAACCCATACTGCTCCTGTAAAAGCTTTGTCAGATAGTCTCCCACTCCTACAACTGTAGTGGACGTGTCACCCGGAACAGAATCTGCATACCCTTCCTGTGAATGCGTATGATAAATAAGTATCTGTGGGCTTTGGGCATCATGAGACAATGTCATATCTTTTGCCAGCATTTCTTTCGCATTCAGCTGTGTTCCATTGATCGTTGTGGTTCTGTCAATCCGGTAAAAATTTTGCATCAGATAATCAAAATCTGCCATCTTCTCTCTGGAATAGGTAACGGTTTTCTGCTGTCTGCCTGCTGCCGCTATTTCACTTTCTGCTGTCTGCTCAGATATTTGACTGACCTGCTCAAGCAAACTATCCTCTGTTTCAATCTGTAAAACCGGCATCTCCGGCGTCAGTTCTTCTTCACTGGTATCACCTACCACCTGTCCAGTCTTAGCATCTACATAATTTTCGTCTGCTGCCTCCATAGCTAATATCATTTCATAAGAAAAAGTACTCTCTATCTCTGTCTGATATTGAATCCTTTCTTTTCCCTGCTCTAATGCCGGAATAAAATAATATATTAGCTGTTCCGTTAGACCTTTTTTTCCCGCTGAATCCTCATAATATCCCAGCAACGGCATATAATACTCTGCCATTTCCTGATAAACAAAACGAATCATTTCTTTTTTTAATCCGCTTCCCGTTTTTTGCCCCTCTAAAAGAAATAATAAGATTCCAGCGAGACACAATACAATCATTACTTTTATTTTTCGTTCCTGTTTTCTTCTTTCTGCCTGATAAACATACATACTGAAATATATGCTGTTTTTTCTTAGTTATGCTATACATTCTTCTGTAAATGCAATATTAATTCCTTCTGATATGGTGTAACTCAAACGCTTTACCGACTCATCAATATCCTTAGGTGTCACAAACATAATATTAAGTCCCGGGGACAGAAGTTCACGAATTAATTCGTATTTTTCCACATCATTTAATTCTTTCATAGAATTCCCAATCCGCTTCCATTCTTCATTTTGGCTTAATGCAGTCAATAAGGTTGACATTGTATCATTAACAATTGTAGCCGCATCTACCACCGTAGGAATTCCAATTGCAATTACCGGCACACCAAGACTCTTTTCATTCAATCCATGTCTGTGATTTCCAACACCACTTCCCGGGTTAATACCTGTGTCTGTCACCTGAATTGTCCGGTTCAAACGCTTGGTATTTCTAGCCGCTAAAGCATCTACCGCAATTACAAAATCCGGACTGGTTTCCTTTACCACGGCTGCCACAATTTCCATAGACTCCATGCCTGTTTGTGCCATTACTCCGGGTACAATGCTGCTGATGCGATTTACGCCTTCTTTTCCAAATGCAAACCGCCCATACTCTTTCAATATATGTCTGGTAATGTAAAGATTGTCTGCTACCCGCGGTCCTAATGAGTCCGGTGTTACTGCCCGATTGCCCAAGCCAACTACCAGAACCGAAAATTCTTCTTTTTTTACAGGAATCAGCCTTTTAATAATTCTGGCTAACTGCACCGAGATTTCTCTATGGTAATCCTCATCCTCTTCGTCCATATTTCCTGCTTCAATGGTAATATAAGTCCCCTTTGGCTTTCCCATGGTTTTCGCACCATTTTCCGTTTCAATGACAACTGTACTGATTACAAGATTTTTATCCACTTCTTCTTCAAAACAGCGGACTCCTTTTAGCTCTACCTTATCTTCCTGCATTTTCTCCTGCGTTTCTAATGCAAGGTCTGTTCGAATCTGATACATAACAACCTCCCACTCACTCTTTAAAAATAGTTTTCCTGTATTTCTATTTTTTATCCAACTATCATTTTTTAAATTTCAAAAAAAATTTAACTTTAGCTATTGACAGATTCTAATAAATACCATATACTAATAAGGTATGTTTACATTGAACTGTCCGTGTCCGGC
>CAYYZV010000077.1:0-9754 GCA_964476275.1 uncultured Roseburia sp. | reverse complement strand
CGCCGTCTTCTTCTCCACCGATAGAACCAACTTCTGCTTCGATAGATAATCCTAATGCATGAGCTACGTTAACTAATTCCTGTGTCTTAGCAACGTTCTCCTCGATTGGATAGTGAGAACCATCAAACATGATAGATGTGAAGCCTGCTTTAATACATTTGTAGCATCCTTCGTATGAACCATGATCTAAGTGTAAAGCAACCGGAACTGTGATTCCTAATTCTTCGTCCATAGCTTTAACCATAGCTGCAACAGTCTTAAATCCTGTCATGTACTTACCGGCACCTTCAGATACACCTAAGATAACTGGGGATTTTAATTCCTGTGCTGTTAAAAGAATAGATTTTGTCCATTCTAAGTTGTTGATGTTAAACTGTCCAACTGCGTAATGACCAGCTTTTGCTTTGTCTAACATTTCTTTTGCAGATACTAACATATTCTTATTCCTCCATTTTAAAAAATTACTTCGTTAAAAAATATTATATATTACTTTTTCCAAAAAATAAAGTACATTTTGCACGATTCATAACTGTTCTCTAAATCTAGTTACCGGGAACTAAGTGTTCAGTAACAATATCAACAACCTGCTGTAAATTCCGGATTTCTACCTCTATATGACTGCCGCCATACTCTCCATCCAATGTCCACGGAATTTCATACTTAGCTGTAAACTTTACTTCTTTGGTTTTAAATGAATAAATCATTTCTGTATCATCTACCAGATTCAGCAATGATGTAATAATTTCATTTAAATCTCTTGGATTGCGCGGTTTCTTAATCAGGGTCACTTCAAAAATACCATCATCCAGCTCTACATCTTTTCCAGTCATACCTTTAAAGCCTCCGACCGAAGTAGAATTTGTAATCATGCCATAGATAAATTCACCCTGAATACAGCAGTTATTAAATTCCACCTGCATAAGATATGCCGGAATCTCATGAAGGCTTTTAATTCCTTCCAAAATATATGCTGCATGTCCCAGCACATTTTTCCACTCCTGGCTTGTTTTATAAGAGACCTCTGTAAACAGTCCAAAGGCCGCTACATACACAAAATAAGCATCATTAAACCTTCCTACATCGCAGGCAAACGGGCTCCCATTTACCGCCACAGATGCCGCCTGTACCATATCCTTCGGAATTCCTAATGAAGCAGCAAAATCATTTGTGCTTCCTGCTGGAATATACCCCAAAGGGATTCTCTTCCCGCAGTTCATTAACCCTTCTACCGTTTCATCTAATGTTCCATCACCGCCACTGCAGACAATCAAGTCATACTGCGATGCTTCTCTTTCCACTTTCTCTTTGGCATCATTTGAACACTGCGTCGGATAGATCGTGACTTCATAATCTGCTTTCACCATCGTATCTACAATTTCAAACAAATGATTTTTAATAAGTGCCTTCCCTGAAAATGGATTAAATACAAATAATAACTTTTTCATTTCTAACTCTAACTTCCCTTTTCCTGCTATTTAGCAGTAACAAACGCCTCTAAAGCAGCAATTGCCTCTTCTTCATCCTGACCTTCTACATCAAGTACAATATCTGTCCCATTGATAAGCGGCAGACTCATCACTCCCATAATGCTCTTTGCATTTACTCGCTTTGTACCAATTTCTAAATAAACTTTGCTGTTAAACTGATTTGCTGTCTGCACTAAGAGGGCAATTGGTCTTGCTTCTAATCCTGCCTGTAATCCTACTACTACATTCTTTTTCATAACTTTTCTCTACCTTTATCTATAATTTATTCGTGCGCGCTCTTTCTGTCTCGGCCATGCTGCTAATCTTGCGCAGTCTATGATTTACACCGGATTTCCCCACTGGAGTACTCAAGTAAGTTCCCAGCTCTTTAAGAGGTGCCTCTGGATACTCTAATCGAAGCAGGGCGATTTCTCTTAAATTATCCGGTAAAGTCTCTAATCCTACTGTATCACGGATATATGTAATATCCTCTAACTGTTTTACTGCCGCATTTACCGTCTTACTGATATTGGCAGTTTCACAATTCACCTTGCGGTTTACAGAATTTCTCATTTCTTTTAATATACGGACATTTTCCAGATTCATCAAAGCTACATGAGCCTCCATGACATTTAAAATGTCTACTATCTGAGAACCTTCTTTTAAATAAACCACATAATGCTTTTTTCGTTCAACAATTTTGGCATCCATCTCAAAACTGTTGATTACTTCCTGTAATTGTCTGGCCTGGCTGCCGGTACGGCATACCACTTCAAAATGATAGGATTTATTTGGATTACTGATAGAGCCTGCTGCCAGAAAAGCGCCTCTGATATAAGCTCTTTTGCAGCAAATCTGCTGTATCAGCACACCATCTACTGTATCCTTAAGAACCGGCATGCCAGCTTCATGATCCCACATCCTGACTGCCTGATACATTTTCTGCATGGATGATTCTTCTAAACTCTCTGAACCTGACAGGTCTTGAAATAAAATATACTTTTTCTCATCCGTCAGCGGATTATCAGACTCCCATGCCATAATCGCAGCCATCTCCGCAATCTGGCAGTGTCTTCCTTTCCCCACATGTCCAAACAATTCTTCTTTCACTTCACTTGAAAATGACATTTATTTCCCTCTTAACGCATCTTTTCCAATATCCCGATGCTCAATTTTTAATCCATACTCTGTCTTCCCACAGAGACGCTTATGCAGTTCATTTGCAAGCGTTACGGAACGGTGCTTTCCACCCGTACAGCCAATTGAAATTACCAGCTGATTTTTCCCTTCCGCAATGTAATTTGGAATTAAAAATTCTACCATATCATTTAATTTGTCTAAAAAAACATGCGCTTCTTTAAACTGTAACACATATTCCTGTATTTCTATATCATTTCCTGTCTTTGCCCTTAAGCCTTCTATGTAATATGGGTTTGGGAGGAAACGAACATCGAATACCAGATCGGAATCCACCGGTATTCCATATTTATACCCAAAGGATAAAATGGTAATAAACAGATTCTTATAATCCTGATTCTTTAAAAAAATTTTTTCCAATTCTGTCTTTAACTCTCTGGTTAAAAGCTGACTGGTATCTAAAATATAATCCGCCCGCTTTTTTAAGAAAGACAGCTTCTCCCGCTCCAGTAAAATGCCTTTGTCCACTCTGGAATTTGGTGCCAGCGGATGACTTCTTCTCGTCTCCTTATAGCGTTTTACTAATACTCCATCGTCAGAATCCAAGAAAAGAATCTCAAAATCCTCTCCCTTAGACTCTATACGGTCAAGAATTTCTTTTAGTTCGTCTAAAGCCTGTCCATTACGGGCATCAATGCCCAATGCAACCTTCTCCAGTTCCATATTCTGAAACTCAGAAAGCTCTACAAATTTCTCTAACAATGGAATTGGCAGATTATCTACACAATAAAATCCCATATCTTCCATCATTTTAAGGGCAGTACTTTTGCCTGCGCCTGACATCCCGGTTAAAATTACGAATTTCATATTTTAAAATTCTCCCATCATTTTTATTTCCGGTTCCAATTTCACACCAAACTGCTCTTTTACTTTTGCTGAAACATCTTCCATTAACTGCACAATATCTGCTGCACTTGCCTCTGCCTTGTTAATCACAAATCCGCAATGCTTTTCTGCTACCTGTGCTCCGCCAACCTGATATCCTCGCAGCCCTGCTTCCATAATCAGCTTTCCGGCAAAATATCCCGCCGGACGCTTAAAGGTACTGCCTGCACTTGGATATTCTAAAGGCTGTTTCGTAATACGCTGTTCCCTAAGTTCTGCCATCTTTTTTCGAATTTCACTTACATCTCCGCGGCGAAGCTTTATCGTCACGCGAAGTACGACATAATGATTCCCCGGAATACAGCTATGACGATAACCAAAATCCAATTCCTCGTTTGTCAGTGTCTTTTGATTTCCCTCTTCATCTAAAACAACCGCACTTGCAATCACATCCTTCATTTCACCGCCATAGGCTCCGGCATTCATCACCACTGCACCGCCTAAGGTTCCGGGAATTCCCGCTGCAAACTCAAAACCAGCCAGACCATTTCCAGCTGCCAGTACTGCTATCTGAGCCAGTGTACAGCCAGCTCCCGCAGTAATTACTTCGCCATCACACACAATATCTCCGGCTCGATTGGTCATTACAATCACGACACCCCGAATACCCTTATCTCCCACTAGCAGATTACTGCCATTTCCAATGATATAATAAGGCAGCTTATGCTTTTTACATAAGTCAATTACTACGGATATTCTTTCGGTATCCGGCGTGACCAGCACATCCGCTGGTCCGCCTACCCGAAACGTTGTATGCTTCTTCATTGGTTCTTTTAAAAGTATCCAGGAAGGATCTATTTTTTCTTTTAACTCGTCTAAAAACTCGTTATATATATTCATTTTATTTTTCCTTTAAGAATGCCACATATCCTCTATAAGCTTCATATAAGTCGACTTTACTGATAATTTCCCATGGTGCATGCATATTAAGAACTGCCACACCGCTGTCGATAACATTCATTCCATAGTTTGCAAGAATGTACGCAATTGTTCCGCCGCCGCCCTGGTCTACCTTGCCAAGCTCAGCTGTCTGGAAAGAAACCTCGTTACGATCCATAACATCTCTTAACCATCCAATATATTCTGCATTCGCATCGTTAGAACCGCCTTTTCCTCTGGAACCGGTATATTTATTAAATACCATACCTCTTCCAAAGTATGCTGTATTGCATTTTGTCATAACAGATGGGAAGTTTGGATCAAATGCTGCTGATACATCGGAAGAAAGCACCTTAGAATTCTTCAATGCACGGCGTAATTTCAATTCCGAATAACTGCCTGCAGCATTCATTACTTCTGCTACTGTATTTTCGAAGAAACGTGATTCCATGCCACTTGCACCAACACTTCCGATTTCTTCTTTATCTACCAACAGACATACACTGGTATATTCCGGATCTTCAACTGCCGCAATTGCTTCATAAGAAGGATAAGCACATACTCTGTCATCATGTCCATAACCCATAATCATACTGCGGTCAAAACCATAATCTCTTGCTTCACCAGCCGGTACAACTTCAATTTCTGCTGAAAGGAAATCCTCTTCTTCTATACCATATTCTGCTGTTAAAAGGTTCATGATATTTGCTTTTACTTTTTCTTTCGCTCTGTCCTTTTCTTCTTTATCAGAGTCATCTACCGGAATACTGCCAATAAGTAAATCAAGATTTTCACCTTCGATTACTTTTGCAGCTTTCTTTTCTAACTGCTCTGCTGAAAGGTGAATCAACAAATCAGTGATACCAAATACCGGATCACCCGGTTTATCACCCACATTTACATTCACAACAGTTCCATCCTTCTTTGCAATGACACCATGAAGTGCAAGCGGAAGTGTTACCCACTGATATTTTTTTACACCGCCGTAGTAATGTGTGTCAAGAAGTGCAAAATCAGTGTTTTCGTATAATGGATCCTGTTTCAAGTCCAAACGAGGTGAGTCGATATGTGCACCTAAAATGTTCATACCCTCTTCTAAGTCTTTTTTGCCAAGCACAAATAATGCAAGACCTTTTCCCATATTGTTTGCATAAACCTTATCGCCTGCTTTTAATACAGTACCATTTGCAATCACTGTGTCAAGATTTACAAATCCCGCTGCCTCGGCCTTTGCAGCCACTGCTGTTACACATTCGCGTTCTGTTTTGCATTCTGAGATGAATTTGCGATAACCTTCGGCAAATGCCATAACAGCCTCTCTTTTTTCACCTGCCGGGTACTTTTCCCATGCATTCTTTCTTTCCATAATCTCTTACTCTCCTAAATTTCTATTACTTTATAAGAATTTGTAACTATTCAGTGCCTTCATAGTTACATATTTTCTGCCTTATTCTTCTGTCTGATCTTTTGTCATATTTTCCTGCCAGCGGCGGTAAAGCTCCTGCGCCGCATTATAGCCCTGTTTTTTCTGTCGGTGGTTTACTGCTGCTGTCTCGCAGATAACTGCCAGATTCCGTCCCGGACGAATCGGCAGCGAATGGCATACAACCTTATTACCAAGAATCTCTGTATATTCTTCTTCCATGCCCATGCGGTCGTATTCTCTGTCCTTTTTCCACTCTTCAAGCTTAATCACTAAATCGATTTCCTGCTTTTCTTTTACACTTTCTACACCATACAAATTCTTCACATCAACAATGCCGATGCCGCGAAGTTCAATAAAATAACGAGTAATATCAGGGGATGTTCCGATTAATTTATGCTCATTAATCTTACGGATTTCTACTACATCATCCGTAACAAGCCGGTGCCCTCTGCGTAAAAGTTCCAAAGCCGCTTCGCTCTTACCGATGCCGCTTTCTCCCATAATCAAAAGCCCTTCACCATATACGTCTACCAACACTCCATGAATACAGATACATGGTGCCAGCCACTCGCCAAGACAATAGATCAGCTCACTCATAAATTCCGATGTTTTTCGTTTTGTTCCCAGAACTGGAATGTTATTTCTTGCTGCAATCCGTAAAAACTGCTCATCCGGCTGCAAATCTCTGCAGAAAATAATACACGGAATATCATAAGACATAAATTCCGTATAAATAGATTCTTTTTTCAGAACATCCAAATGCTGCAGATACGTATATTCAACATTACCAATAATCTGCACGCGAGATTGTTCGAAATGTTCAAAGAAGCCGCTCAACTGAAGTGCCGGGCGGTTTACGTCATTAATTGTAATGCGATGGCCCTTTAATTCCATCTCTGGAAGGAAATTATACAGGTCCATAATCTGTGCTATTTTGGCTACGCCAACTCCTTTTGCTGCTCCACTCATACTCATACCCTCTTCGCTTATATTCGTAACTATTCAGAGTTACCTATTATTTAGAATATAGCATATTTACTCTGCTTCTTCAACTTTCTTACTGCCTCCATCAAAATTTATATCAAAATCTCCATGAAAAAATTTATAAACTGCTAAAGCAGCCTTTTCGTTCATGCTGTCTGTGTCTGCCAAATCTTCCACACTTGCTGCTTTAATCGCATCTAAAGACTGATATTTTTTCATCAATGCCTTTCTTCTAGACGGACCGATACCCGATATATCATCCAACACCGAATGTACCTGCTCCTTGCTTCTTAACGAACGATGATACTCTATGGCAAACCGATGCGCTTCATCCTGAATACGGGTAATCAACTTAAAACCTTCGCTGTGCGTATCAATCGGAATTTCTATATTATTATAATACAAACCGCGGGTTCTGTGGCTGTCATCTTTTACCATACCGCATACCGGAATCTGAAGCCCCAATTCTTCTAATACCTGTAAGCAAATATTTACCTGTCCTCTGCCGCCGTCCATCATAATCAAATCCGGAAAACGCGAAAAGCTTCCAAATTCTTCCGAAAGTTCTTTTTCTTTTAATTCACGCTGTTCACTCATGCCATGTGTAAAGCGTCTTGTCAGTACTTCATGCATAGAAGCATAATCATCAGGTCCTGTAACCGTCCGGAGCTTAAACTTACGATAATCACTGCGTTTGGGCTTTCCTTTTTCATATACAATCATAGATCCTACTGTCTCAAATCCATTGATATTCGAAATATCGTAAGCCTCCATACGAACGATATCTTTCATATCCAGCAGTTTTTCAATTTCTTTTACCGCTCCAATCGTTCTGCCTTCTTCCCTGCGCAGCTTCTCTTTATCCTGATTCAAAACCAATCTGGCATTTTTCTGTGCCAGCTCTACTAATTTTTCTTTCACACCCTTTTGCGGAATGCGGATATGAACTCTGCCCCCTCTTCGCTCGCCAAGCCACCTTTCCAATACTTCCTGTTCTTCGATATCCTGGGGAAGAATAATTTCCCTTGGAATAAACGGTGTTCCGGAATAAAACTGTTTGATAAAAGTAGTCAATATCTGCGTTCTGGTATCTTCTGTACCTATCCGCATATAAAAATGGTCGCGTCCAATCAATTTACCGCCACGGATAAAAAATACTTGTACAACAGCATCATTTTCATCTTTGGCAAGCGCAATAATATCTTTATCTTCGCCGTTTGTATGCGTAATCTTCTGTTTTTGGGCAATCTGCTTTACACTTCCCAGTAATTCCCGGTACTCAATTGCTTTCTCAAATTCCATATCCTCAGAAGCCTGTAGCATTTTTTCTTCTAAGGACTTGATAATCGAAGTATAATTTCCGTTCAAAAACTCTAATGCTGCATCAATCTTTTCTCTATAATCTTCTTTACTGATATAGCCCTGACAGGGACCTTCGCACTGGTGAATATGATAGTTTAAACATGGGCGTTCCTTCCCTGTATCCTGCGGCAGTTTCCGGCTGCAGGTACGAAGCTGATAAAGCTTATTTATCATCTCTATCGTATCTTTTACCGCTCCGGCGCTGGTATATGGGCCAAAATATCTGGACTTATCCTTTTTTTGTTGACGTGAAAAGAGGACCCTTGGAAAATCTTCTCCAAGAGTCACCCTGATATACGGATATGTTTTATCATCCCGAAGCATTGTATTATATTTCGGACAATGCTCTTTTATTAAATTACACTCTAAAACCAAAGCCTCCAGTTCTGAGTCCGTAACAATATATTCAAAGCGGACAATCTGCTTTACCATCTGAGCTTTTTTTATCCCCTCATTATGGCTTGGCTGAAAATACTGATGCACCCGCTTACGAAGGCTGACCGCCTTACCGATATAAATAATCGCATCGTGGCTGTCATGCATAATATAAACGCCCGGCTGGTCCGGAAGCTTCTTTAACTCTTCCTGAATATTAAACATTCTTTTCTGCCTCTAACGCCTGCTCCATAAAGCTCTTCTTGCCGTTTTCTTCTTCCGGTTCCGGAATTCCTTTAATTTCACGGAAAATTCTCATAAATTCTTTTCCGGTGATAGTTTCATGTTCGTATAAATATTCAGAAATCTTTTCTAAGCATTCGCGGTTATCCACCAGCATCTGCATTGCATCTGCATAGCACTGGTTAATCAACGTCAGCACTTCTTTGTCTAACTCTGCTCTGGTAGCGCTTGCCACATTATATGTGGCTGCATTATCCAGATATTTATTTTCCGTAGATGCAAGACACATCATACCAAATTTCTCGGACATACCAAATCGGGCAATCATCGCAGTTGCAACATTTGTCGCCTGCTCGATATCATTTGCAGCTCCGCTGGTAGCAGAATCAAAGATCAGCATTTCGGCTGCACGTCCTGCCATATAAGTACGAATCTTAGCCAGCAGTTCTTCTTTTGTCTGTAAATATTTCTCTTCCTCCGGTGTCTGAAGTGTATAACCTAAAGCACCCATGGTACGCGGTACAATTGTAATTTTCTGAACAGGCTCTGTATCCTTTGAAAGAGCTGCTACGATTGCATGACCGACTTCATGATAAGCTACAATCTTACGCTCCTGTTCACTCATTACACGGTCTTTTTTCTCTTTACCGCCGACTGCCACTAATTCAAAGGCTTCAAATAAATCTGCCTGATTTACATACTTTCTGCCCTTCTTAACCGCACAGATTGCTGCTTCATTGATCATATTTGCAAGATCGGAACCAACCAATCCTGCTGTTGCTAATGCCAATGCATCCAAATCAACCGTCTCATCCATCATAACATCCTTCGAATGTACTTTTAATGTCTCAAAACGGCCCTTTAAATCCGGCTTATCTACAAGAATACGTCTGTCAAAACGGCCCGGACGAAGCAGTGCCTTATCCAGAATTTCAGG
>CAYYZV010000076.1:0-9831 GCA_964476275.1 uncultured Roseburia sp. | reverse complement strand
AGGAGGGGCTATGTCTAAAATTGTTCAAATTGGAAATCGTGTGATTGGCGGCGGCAATCCGATTTTAATTCAGTCTATGACAAATACAAAAACAGAAAATGTAGAAGCAACGGTTGACCAGATTCAGCGTTTGACAGCAGTTGGATGTGATATTATCCGCTGTGCAGTTCCTACGATGGAAGCAGCGGCGGCTTTAAAAGAGATTAAAAAACAGGTAACAATTCCGGTTGTTGCAGATATTCATTTTGATTATCGTCTTGCCATCGCAGCTATGGAAAATGGTGCAGATAAAATCCGTATCAATCCGGGAAATATCGGAAGCGCAGACAGGGTAAAAGCAGTTGTGGATGTAGCAAAAGAGCGTAATATCCCGATTCGTGTCGGTGTAAACAGCGGTTCTTTAGAAAAAGAACTGGTAGAGAAATATCATGGTGTTACAGCAGAGGGAATTGTAGAAAGTGCGTTGGATAAAGTGAAGTTAATCGAAGACATGGGATATGATAATTTGGTAATCAGTATCAAATCATCAGATGTTATGATGTGTGTAAAAGCACATGAGTTGATTGCAAAGAAAACAGAGTATCCATTGCATGTAGGTATTACAGAATCGGGAACCATTATCAGCGGAAATATCAAATCTTCGATTGGTCTTGGGCTGATTTTAAATCAGGGAATTGGAGATACCATTCGTGTATCTTTAACTGGTGATCCGTTAGAAGAAATCAAATCTGCGAAATTGATTTTAAGAACACTTGGACTGCGTAAAGGCGGTATTGAAGTCGTATCCTGTCCTACCTGTGGAAGAACCCAGATTGATTTAATTGGTCTGGCAAATCAGGTAGAAAATATGGTAGCAGATATTCCGCTGGATATTAAAGTGGCTGTTATGGGATGTGTGGTAAATGGTCCGGGCGAAGCGAAAGAAGCTGATATCGGAATCGCAGGTGGAATTGGCGAAGGACTGCTGATTAAACATGGAGAAATTGTGAAAAAAGTTCCAGAAGCAGAGCTGTTAGAAATGCTCCGGCAAGAGTTGTTAAATTGGGGAAAATAATTTAGGGTTATATGACTTAAAGAAATAGGACATGAAAAGGCGGGGCGTTTATGCCAAAAATGTTTTTTGATGTATTTCCTACATTAGAAGTGAATGGGGAAATGAAGAAACTGTTGACGGAAATCGAAGTGACAAAAGTAGGGATGAATCGCGAACAGACACGTTTACGGGTATATCTGCTTGGTACACATTTGATACATAAAAAGAATATTTATGCATTAGAGAAAGCGATCCGTGACCAGATATTCAAAGGAAAAGAGATAGAAATTAAGGTAATTGAAAAGTATCAGCTGTCGGAGCAGTATAATGCCAGAACGCTTCTTGATATTTACAAGGAGAGTATGTTAGAAGAACTGAAGCATTTCAGTTTAATGGAATATAATCTGCTTCGGACAGCAAACATGGAATTTACCGATGACAGTCATCTAAATCTTACGATAGAAAATACAATCATTGCACAGACGCGTTCTTCAGAAATTATAGAGTTTTTGGAAAAAATAGTCTGTGAACGCTGTGGGATGGATTTGCATGTGAATATTATTTACAAGGAACCAAAAGAGAGTAAATATAAAAAGAACAGTGAATTACAACTTCAGCAGGAAATCCAAAATATTGTAAGACGTGTAAACAGCAGGCTTGCAGAAGAAGAAGCTTCGAATAATGCGCAGCCTGTGCGTACTCAGGCACAAAAGCCTGCAAAAGAAACAGTGGGTGCAAAAACGATAAAAGATGCGCCTAAGACAGAAAAAACTGCAAAAAATGATGTAAAGGTATCGGTTGACAAAGCATTATTCAATGCTGGAAAAGCTGCAAAAAAACCATTCGAAAATAATCGAAGAGAATTTCGAAGAAAATCGGACAATCCGGATGTTATTTATGGAAGAGATGTGGAAGACAGAGAAATCATTCCGATAGAAAAAATCGTAGACGAAATGGGCGAAGTTACGATTCGTTGTAAGATTATGTCCTTAGATACCAGAGAGATCCGAAACGAAAAGACGATCGTCATTTTAGCTGTAACGGATTTTACGGATTCGATTGTGGTTAAAATTTTTACTAGAAACGAAGACTGCGCAGAGCTTTTGCCGGAGTTAAAGCCGGGAGCGTTTGTACAGATTCGCGGGGTAACTACGATTGATAAGTTTGACAGTGAGCTTACAATTGGTTCTATTGTGAGTATTAAAAAGATACCAAACTTTACGACTTCCAGAATGGATTCTGCGCCGGAAAAACGTGTGGAACTTCACTGTCATACAAAAATGAGTGATATGGACGGTGTATCTGAGTGTAAGGATATCGTAAAACGTGCGATGAAATGGGGGCATAAAGCTATTGCCATTACAGACCATGGTGATGTACAGGCCTTTCCGGATGCCAATCATGCGTTTGGAAAAGATGATGATTTTAAGGTTATTTATGGTGTTGAGGCATACCTGGTGGACGATTTAAAGGATATTGTACAGTATTCTAAGGGACAGAGCTTAGACGATATCTACGTCGTTTTTGACTTGGAAACAACCGGATTTTCACCGGAAAAGAATAAAATTATTGAAATTGGTGCAGTAAAAGTAGTAGACGGAAAGATTACAGAACGGTTTTCACAGTTTGTAAATCCGGAAGTCCCGATTCCTTATGAAATTGAAGAATTGACGTCGATTCGGGATGATATGGTAATAGATGCACCCAAAATCGAAGAAATACTGCCGAAATTTATGAAGTTCTGTGAAGGAGCAGTAATGGTGGCTCATAATGCAGACTTCGATATGAGTTTTATTAAGAAAAATTGTGAAAGACAGGGACTGACGTGTGAATGTACGATTATTGATACGGTCGCTTTAGCAAGATATCTGCTGCCGCAGTTGAATCGTTTTAAGCTGGATACGATTGCAAAGGCATTAAATATTGTGTTGGCAAATCATCATCGGGCGGTAGATGATGCAGGCTGTACGGCAGAAATTTTTGTGAAATTTATGAAAATGCTGCGAGAACGGGGTATTGAGGACTTGGATGCGTTAAATCTGAACGCTGCAAGTTCAGCAGAAACGATTAAAAAGATGCCGACATATCATGCAATTATTTTGGCGACAAATGATATTGGCCGTATTAATTTGTACCGCCTTGTTTCGATGTCTCATTTGACCTATTATCACAGCAGACCGCGTATTCCAAAAAGTGAATTTGTAAAATACAGAGAAGGGCTGCTGCTTGGGTCTGCCTGCGAAGCAGGAGAACTGTATCGGGCGATTTTAGGAGGAAGACCGGAGGAAGAAATTATCCGAATTGTAAAATTTTATGATTATCTGGAAATTCAGCCTCTTGGAAACAATAAATTTATGCTCGCCAGTGAAAAGGAACCTGTAAATTCTTATGAAGAATTGCAGGATATTAATAAATATATCTGTAAGCTGGGTGAGCAGTTTCATAAGCTGGTAGTTGCGACCTGTGACGTGCATTTTTTAGATCCGGAAGACGAGGTTTACCGCCGTATTATTATGGCAGGAAAAGGATTTAAGGATGCAGATGATCAGGCGCCGCTTTATCTGCGCACGACAGAAGAAATGCTGCAGGAATTTGCTTATCTTGGCAGTGCAAAAGCAGAAGAAGTCGTGATTACCAATACTAATAAAATTGCAGATATGTGTGAACGCATTGCACCGGTCCGGCCGGATAAATGTCCGCCGGTGATTGAAAATTCGGATCAGATGCTGCGCAATATCTGTTATACAAAGGCGCACAGTATGTATGGTGAAGTGCTGCCGCCAGTTGTAAAAGAACGATTGGACCGTGAATTAAACTCCATTATCAGTAATGGATATGCGGTTATGTATATTATTGCACAAAAACTTGTGTGGAAGTCGAATGAGGATGGCTATCTGGTAGGTTCTCGTGGTTCCGTAGGTTCGTCCTTTGCGGCAACGATGTCTGGTATTACGGAGGTAAATCCACTTCAGGCGCATTACCGCTGTGAATATTGTAAATACAGTGATTTTGATTCACCTGAGGTAAAGGCTTTTTCCGGACGAGGCGGCTGTGATATGCCGGATAGGACTTGTCCGGTCTGCGGCAAGAAGCTGATGAAGGATGGTTTCGATATTCCTTTTGAAACGTTTCTTGGATTTAAAGGAAATAAGGAGCCGGATATTGACTTAAACTTTTCAGGAGAGTACCAGAGTAAGGCACATGCTTATTGTGAAGTTATCTTTGGTTATGGTCAGACCTATCGTGCTGGGACAATTGGTACTTTAGCAGATAAAACCGCATTTGGTTATATTAAAAATTATTACGAAGAGCGTGGAATCAGAAAACGCGTCTGTGAAATAAACCGTATTGTGCAGGGCTGCGTCGGAGTACGAAGAACAACCGGACAGCATCCGGGCGGTATTATCGTACTTCCGGTGGGAGAGGATATTAATTCCTTTACGCCAGTACAGCATCCGGCAAACGATATGACAACAGCAACGATTACGACACATTTTGATTACCATTCAATTGACCACAATCTATTAAAACTTGATATTCTCGGACACGACGATCCTACCATGATTCGTATGTTACAGGACTTGACCGGATTGGACCCGCAAACCATTCCTCTGGATGATCCAACGGTTATGTCTTTGTTTATGAATACGTCTGCATTGGGAGTAACGCCAGAGGAAATTAACGGGATTCAGCTCGGATGTCTCGGAATACCGGAGTTTGGAACAGAATTTGCGATGCAGATGGTTATTGATGCGGCACCGAAGGAATTTTCGGATTTGATTCGAATTTCCGGACTTTCCCACGGTACGGACGTATGGCTTGGAAATGCCCAAACGCTGATTCAGGAAGGAAAGGCAACGATTTCTACTGCGATCTGTACGCGAGATGATATTATGATTTATTTGATTAATATGGGCTTAGACAGTGAGCTTTCCTTCACGATTATGGAGTCAGTCCGAAAAGGAAAAGGCTTAAAGCCCGACTGGGAAGCAGAAATGGAAGCTCATGGTGTGCCGGATTGGTATATTTGGTCCTGTAAGAAGATTAAATACATGTTCCCAAAGGCGCATGCGGCAGCTTACGTTATGATGGCGTGGCGCATTGCGTACTGTAAGGTATTTTATCCTTTGGCATATTATGCAGCATATTTTTCGATTCGTGCGACAGGCTTTGACTATGAAATTATGTGTCAGGGAAAAGAGCGATTGGAATACTTTTATAAGGACTTTACCAAACGAAAGGACAGCCTTTCTAATAAAGAAAAGGATGTCTACCGCGATATGAAAATTGCACAGGAGATGTATGCAAGAGGCTTTGAATTTTTACCAATCGATATTTATAAATCCCATCCGGATCGTTTCCAGATTATTGATGGTAAACTGCTGCCAGCCTTAAATACCATCGAAGGCATGGGTGACAACGCAGCGATTGCAGTAGCAGAAGCTGCAAAAGACGGACCGTTTTTATCAAAGGATGATTTCCGCCAGCGAACGAAAGCAACCAAAACAGTCATTGACTTAATGAGTGATTTGGGACTGCTTGGGGATATGCCGGAATCAAATCAGCTGTCATTGTTTGATTTTGCATAAGAAAAGAATAGGTTATTTGAAAAGGAACTGCAGAAAAATGTTAAAAGCTGTTTATTATAATAGATAATGTGACATTTAAAGGCAGTTCCTTTTATAGTTCGCATAGAAAGAATTTACTGCGGCAGGAAGGCGCAGATTTAGCTTCAGCAGCCAGAAAATCTTCCTTGTTTATCAGACAATTATAATAATTTTTCCGCTTTATGCGATGCTTTGTCAGAAATTTTTTTCGAAGCATTTCTTTTATACGAGAACGGAGTATCTTTTTTGTACAGGCAGGCTGAACGGATTGAACAGCGGCAAGACATTCGTCGAAAGTAAAAGGTTGATTTAATTCTAAAAAAATTAGATATATTATTTTACTGAATGTACCCAAATTTATTTGTAATGCCATAGAAAACTCCTTAAAAATATACATAAACAGGAATAAATTGCCATATTCCGGTAATAATTATTATACTACACATATAGTATACGATGTGGTGAATTTATGTGCAATACCCAAGATATTTTTTAGTGGATATAATGAAAATATCTTGAGGTAAAGGGAGTGTTGTTTTGATAGATTATTCACCGTTATGGAAGACGATGGAGAAGAAAGGGATTACACAATATAGGATGATTGAGCAGGGAATCGATAGAAGAGTGTTGGATTCTTTGCGTAAGAATAAAAATATAACTTTGCTCACAGTTGAGAAAATTTGTAAGGTTTTGGACTGTGAGGTGAGTGATATAGTTACATTTCACGATTGAATGCCGCTGATTATAAGAAAATAGTCAGTGGCGTTTTTAAATTGGCAATTCACCTTCCGTTTTTTGATTCATATATTATCAAAAAAGGATTTCTATGGATCGCGTAAAAAAATTAATTCATCTGAATTATGCATATAAAACCGGATTAACTGGAAAAACTGTAACAATAGCAGCTATGGATACGGGGGAACGAGTTATAATAATGTCAAGTTAGTAAGAACCCGGTAAAAACAAGGGTTCCCGCTAATATAGTCCTATGAAAAAATGTTAAAGTCCTAGAAATTATAGTATTGCCAAATTGCGTTCCTTTCATCCTTACTATGAGAAAGTTAGATATAGATGAGTTGGAAAGTATGTGCTATAATTTTTGCAACTAAAGCAACGAATAAAATTTACGGAGATAATTACTATGACGATTGAAAAATTAAAAATAAAACCATTACCTGTAATTCCGATTGATATCGCAAAGAAAATTGAGGAAAAAAATAAAGTAAGTTTAACAGAATTCAGTAATAAGAATGACATATTAAAGTCGGCAGATTTACAAAGTGAAATTGGTTACAGTAAATTTGAAGATGGCAGTTACATAGTTTCAATGGTGTGTCCAATGCCGGGAATTACACCGGAAATGATTGAATGGTGGTTTTGGTGGCATCCACAAAGCGACGAAAGATATCAAGTATGGTTTCCAGGCGAACATTTTTCGATTTCATATGATAGAAAAGATAGAAAATATTTTAGAAAAGATAGCAAGCCTGTATTTGATAGGAATACCCAATATCCAGTAGAAAGAATAGGTGGTATTAGAATGCCGCTTAGAATAGATTTTGTCACTCCATCGGATTTTGGGTTTTCGAAAGAAGAAATGAACAGGAACAATATACCACTTATTGTATGTGGGCATGTAGGTGCATTTAAAGGATTGATATGGCACACGGAAATGGCACATATTTTTAAGAAAACGGATAATGGTATTTATTTAATTAGCAGGTTTTGGATAGGTAAAACTTTAAAAAACCCATTATTAAGAAAGTTGATATTAACAGATAAAACTGCTAAGGGAATGGCTGAGCACTGTTGCATTGAATACAGAAATCTTGTTGAAATATTGCCACATTTATATGTTGGATAGACCTTGCTAAGGACAGTCGGAGGAGTTAGAGAATGAAATTACAATAATATTTATTATTATATAGGCGGTGATTGAAAATTGCCGCCTGCAAAATGGCGGCTGATAATGCGCCTGCAAAAGGAAAATGGTAATAAGACAGGCAGTTAGGAAAATATAATTAAAAGGGAGAGAAAATTAGAGGGGAGGCGGTATAAATGGCTAGAACTTCTAAAAGGAAACAGGCTGATACGGCTATAATTACGAAATCCGTAAAAATGTATTCAGTCGGGATATATGCAAGATTATCGGTGGATTCAAATGATAAAAAAAATGAGTCTATTGAAACACAGATAGAGATTGCAAAGACATTTCTGGAAAAACAGAATGACATGGTGCTGTTTGATTGTTATACGGATATTGGAAAAACCGGAACAAACTTTGAACGCGAGGGATTTGAACGCATGATGCATGATGTTAGGACAAAAGCAGTTGATTGTATTATTGTAAAAGACCTGTCACGTTTTGGGAGAAATCATGTGGAAACCGGAAATTATATTGAAAAAATATTTCCGTTTATGGGTGTTCGTTTCATAGCTGTAACAGATAATTTTGACAGCATGAATGTATCCGGTCAAAATGAAACATTAAGCGTAAATTTGAAAAACCTTGTGAATGAGATGTATGCAAAGGACATTGCGGAAAAATTAAAATCCAGCAGAAAGATAAAACGGGAACAGGGAAGCTTTACGGGCGGAGTACCAGCGTATGGATATAGGGCGGAATGGATAGGAGATAAAAAGTGTCTTGTAATTGATGAGAATGCTGCACCAATTGTCAGAAAGATTTTTGAGTTATTTCTTTCAGGGAAAAATAGAAAACAGATTGTTGAATGGCTTTACGAATCAAAAGTTGTTCGACCAATAGAATACCAAAAAACAGGAAAAATATATTGCCAAAATGGTGAGGTGCTTGAGCAGTGGGCAAAAGGCACAATAAAAACGATGCTGATAAATCCGGTATATATGGGATGTCTTGTACAGGGAGGTCTCTGCGGAAGAGACTATAGACTGCGAAACAGGCAAGACATAGATTCAGAAGATTGGTCGATAAAGGAACATGCACATGAAGGAATAATAAGTGAAGATATGTTTTTTGAAGTTGCTGAAAAATTTGAAAAAACATCCATATATTGTAATAAATATGGGTATTCAAAGCAGGTTCCGATAGAAGAAGCTATTTTTTCGGATGTTCTTTATTGTGGGGAGTGTGGTACAAAAATGAAGCGAACTGCTGCTATAAAACAGTTTAACAACTCTCGGAGAGTACGGACATATAGTTATAACTGTCCTAATGCGTCTCGTATTGATGTATATAAATGTGAACGAAAGAGTATAACACAAAATAAGCTGGTAAAGATTGTTTTAGAGGCAATAAAACAAGAATTTGCTTTGTCTGCAATGTGTCTGAAAGACATAACAGATAGTAGTAATATGGAAAGCAAACGGATAAAACAAGAATGGAATCATGAGTTAATGGAACTGGAAAAGAAAATCGAAAATGAAAAGAGATTTGCAAGTGAACAGTACATAAAATACAAAATGGGTGAAATAGAAGCGGATATTTTTATACAGGTAAAAGAAGAAAATAATAAAAAAGTTATGTCATATAAGAGCAGACAAAGAGAGATTGAAGAAAAACTTAGGGCAATAGATTATGAAACCGTTCAGAAAAATCATTTTTTGCGTACTTTGGTAAAAGGGACAGAAAAGAGTGAATTGACAGCAGAAGTAGTTAGAACATTGATTAGCAGAATTGAGGTTTACCCAGACCATCGGGTAAAGGTGATATTTGCATTTAAAAGGAAAGATGTCCTGTTGGCAGAAAAGGAGGACACTTAATAATGCATAAGGAACAGATTGCAATTTATATTCGGTTATCAAAAGAAGATGATAAATATAAAAAAGAAGCTGAAGAAAGAAGAAAAGCTGGATAATTTGAATAAAATAATTTAAGAGATGGAAAACTCATATATTATGAAGAAAAGTTAACAGGATAGTTTTTCTGTTGAGAATAGAAAGACTATATAAGTAACGGAATTATTTTTTGCACTAATTTAACAAATAAGGATGTTTTTTGTAACATTTATTTAACAGCAGGTGTCATTTTTGGAGGAAAAAGCGGCGAAAAACCTTGAAAAAAAGTGTTTGCAATTACTTGACAGGAGAGGGAATCGCACCGCATCCTGACTTTGATAATCGTATTTTGGCATTCGCTGATTTTGTAAATAAAAGAAATGGATTGTATGATGATAA
Source organism: uncultured Roseburia sp. (assembly GCA_964476275.1). Lineage (GTDB taxonomy): Bacteria > Bacillota > Clostridia > Lachnospirales > Lachnospiraceae > Roseburia. Next base: position 36 of record CAYYZV010000076.1, on the reverse strand, counting down.
TGGACATGGAACCCATGTAACAGGAATTATGGCCGG
>CAYYZV010000075.1:0-9917 GCA_964476275.1 uncultured Roseburia sp. | reverse complement strand
AATTTTATAGAAAATATCTTTCTCCAATGAAAACAACAAAATGTCCTTATTATCCAACCTGTTCTACTTATGGATTGGAAGCAATAGAGAAGTATGGGGCAGTTAAGGGTGGAGCATTGGCTTTATGGAGGATATTACGATGTAATCCTTTTTCAAAAGGTGGATATGATCCAGTTCCATAGTGGAGGTATTCTAAGTGTCAGAGTTGTTATTAACTGCCTATGACGGAGCCATTCTTGGGCCTATCGCCAAAGTTTTGGGATGGTTAATGAGTGGAATTTATAATTTAATGGCAGTAATGGGAATTGAAAACGTTGGTTTAACTATCATTATTTTCACAATTGTCATTTATATGTTAATGTTCCCTTTAACATATAAACAGCAGAAATTTTCGAAATTATCTCAGAAAATGCAGCCGGAAATTCAGGCTATCAGAAAAAAATATGAGAATAAAAAAGATCAGGCTTCTGTAATGGCTATGAATGAAGAAACACAGATGGTTTATGAAAAATACGGTGTTTCTATGACAGGAAGCTGCGGCCAGATGTTAATTCAGATGCCGATTTTATTTGCACTTTATCGTGTGTTTATGAATGTTCCGGCATATGTTGGCGGTGTAAAGGATCATTTTACAGGTTTAGTTGACAGTATTTTGGCAACAGAAGGTTTTGCTGAGAAAATGACTCAGTTAGTAACTGATTTTAAGATTGTTACAACAACAGGTTTAGATTTTACTGTAACAGATCCGGAGGTTCTATCAAATTATACAATTGATGTTTTAGCTAAATTAGGAACAAATGGATGGAATTCTTTATCAGAAGTATTTCCAACACTAGAGGCGGAAATTGCTTCTACATATGCAACAGTTTCAAAAATTAATGCATTAGGACCTTTAAATATCTCAGATACACCGTGGGAGATTATTAAAGATAGTTTTGCGTCAGGTGCAATTTTAGTTGCTTTATGTGCATTGTTGGTTCCGGTTTTATCTTATGCATTCCAGGTATTGAACATTAAGATGATGCCAACTTCTACCAGCAGCAATGATCAGAATGATGCTATGGCACAGCAGATGAAGATGATGAATAAGACAATGCCTCTTATGTCATTGTTTATGTGTTTTACAGTTCCGGTTGGTCTTGGTATTTACTGGGTAATGAGTTCTGTTGTTCGTTTGGTTCAGCAGTATTTCTTAAATAAGCATTTTGAAAAAATTGATTTAGATGACATTATTAAGAAAAACGAAGCGAAAGCAAAAGAAAAACGCGAAAAGATGGGTATTGCAGAAAATCAGATTAGAAATGCAGCTCAGATGAATACAAGAAGAATGGAAGATAAAGCAAGTACAGCTACAAATGCTGAAAGAGAAGCTTTATTGGAAAGAGCGAATGCTGCAAAGGCAAATGCAAAACCGGGAAGTATGGCTGCGAAAGCAAATCTTGTAAAAGAGTTTAACGAAAGAAATAATAAGAAGTAAGGGAAAGGTAGGGGTTTACCTGTTATGGAATATATTGAAATCTCAGCTAGAACAGTGGATGATGCTTTAACAGAAGCGCTTATTAAGTTAGGTGCTACAAGTGATCAGGTTGAATACGAAGTGATCGAAAAAGGCAGTACCGGATTTTTAGGTATTGGAAGCAAACCGGCTATTATCAAGGCTCGTAAAAAATATACAGTTGAAGATGATATCTGCGGATTTTTAAATAAAGTGTTCGATGCAATGGAACTTAAAGTTGAAATTAGCATTACAAATGAAGAGAATAATTATGCAGTAGATTTAAAGGGTGCTGACATGGGTGTTCTTATTGGTAAAAGAGGACAGACTTTAGATTCTCTTCAGTATTTAACAAATCTTGCAGTGAATAAGAATTGCGAAGAACATGTTAAGATTAAAATCGATACAGAAGATTATCGTAACAGAAGAAAAGAAACATTAGAAAACCTTGCAAAGAACATTGCTTATAAAGTAAAGAGAACAAAACGTCCGGTTTCTTTAGAGCCGATGAATCCTTTTGAAAGAAGAGTGATTCATTCTGCATTACAGAATGATCGATTTGTTACTACACATAGTGAAGGTGATGAGCCTTACAGACATGTAGTTGTGACATTAAAGAGACATGAAAGAAGAGAAAGAGATAAAGATAATTCGTAAGTATTGAGTTTTGCAAATAAAGAGTATCCATTCCTTGCCCCAGGCAGTGAACAGGGTACTCTTTTTTAAAACAAGGAGGAAAAAACCTCTGCTCGTCAGCGGACTCGCATTTTCCTTCGGAAAACAAGGAGGTTTCATGAAAACAGATACAATTGCTGCAATTGCAACTGCGCTGTCTAATTCAGGAATTGGAATTGTGCGTTTAAGCGGAAGTGAAGCAGTATCTATTATTGATCGCATTTTTGTAATGTCTAAAAATAAGAAGTTAGCAGATATGCCGACTCATACGATACATTATGGTCATATTCAGGACGGAGATGAAGTTATAGATGAAGTTATGGTTCTTTTAATGAGAGGGCCAAAAAGCTATACAAGAGAGGATACCGTAGAAATTGACTGTCATGGCGGTGTTTATGTAGTTAAGAGAGTACTGGAAACCGTTTTAAAGTATGGAGCAAGGCCGGCAGAACCGGGAGAATTTACAAAAAGAGCTTTTTTAAATGGAAGAATTGATTTATCGCAGGCAGAATCTGTTATAGATATTATTCATTCGAAAAATGAGTTTGCATTAAAAAGTTCTTTAAGTCAGTTATCTGGTGTGGTTTCAAATAAGATAAAAGGGATCAGAGGAATGATCCTTCATGAAATAGCATTTATAGAAACAGCTTTAGATGATCCGGAGCATATCAGCATTGATGGGTATGGAGAAAAGTTGGAGGTTATTGTAAAGGATGCAATGAGCCGTATTGCTGTTCTATTGAAAAATAGTGATAATGGAAAATTACTAAAAGAGGGGATTTCTACAGTAATTGTAGGAAAACCGAATGCAGGAAAATCGTCTTTATTAAATACATTAGTAGGTGAGGAACGTGCGATTGTAACAGATATAGCAGGGACTACCAGAGATGTATTGGAAGAGCAGATTAATTTAAATGGTATTATTTTAAATGTAATTGATACTGCGGGAATTCGTGAAACAGAAGATATCGTTGAAAAAATCGGGGTTGACAGAGCAAAAAAATATTTGAATCAGGCAGATTTGGTGATCTATGTAGTAGATACTTCTACTAATTTAGATGAGAATGATTTTGAAATCATGGAATTGTTAAAAGATAGACAAGCAATAGTTCTTTTAAATAAGTCTGATTTAAAGCCTGTCACAACTGCGGAAGAGTTGAAAGAACATATTGATAAGAAAATGATTCAAATTTCTGCGAAAGAACAGAGAGGAATTGAGGAACTGGAAGAGACCATTAAGGAGTTGTTCTTTACAGGTGAGGTTTCCTTTAATGATGAGGTTTATATTACGAATATTCGTCATAAAAATTCTTTACAGGAAGCTTATGCAAGTTTAGAGTTAGTATTGAGAAGTATTGCCGATGATATGCCGGAAGATTTTTACTCGATTGATTTAATGAATGCTTATGAGGAGCTTGGCGTGATTATAGGTGAGGCAGTAGAAGATGATCTGGTAAATGAGATATTTAGTAAATTTTGCACCGGCAAATAAGATTATTTAGAAAGGATATTACTGTTCAGAGAGCTATCAGACACTTGCTGTCGGATAGCGAAAGAATGTGATTCAGGAGTTGATTTCTGCTTCGCGGAGCGAATTTTCATGCAGAAATCAATCGTTACTGAGAGCGGAGTGAACAGTAACGAAAGGATAGACTTATGTCCGATAATATGAATAGAAATAAATTAGAAGAAACATATGACGTAGTTGTAGTCGGTGCCGGACATGCAGGCTGTGAAGCTGCATTAGCATGTGCTCGTCTTGGGTTAGAAACGGTTATTTTTACGGTAAGTGTAGATAGTATTGCGCTTATGCCTTGTAATCCGAATATTGGCGGAAGCTCAAAAGGACATTTAGTTCGTGAAATTGATGCACTTGGCGGTGAAATGGGTAAAAATATCGATAAAACCTTTATTCAGTCTAAGATGCTAAATAAATCCAAAGGACCGGCGGTTCATTCACTGCGTGCTCAAGCGGATAAATTTAACTATACAATGGAAATGAGAAAAACCTTGCAGGATACGGAGCATTTAACAATTCGTCAGGCAGAGGTTTCTGAAATCATTACAGAAGCATATGAATGTGATGGAACATTTGAAAAGAGAATTACCGGTGTAAGAACTTTTTCAGGTGCAACCTACCATTGTAAATCTGTTATTTTATGTACGGGTACGTATTTGAAAGCAAGATGTCTGACAGGAGAAATGATTATGCATACCGGACCAAATGGTTTACAGGCTGCGAATTATTTAACAGATTCTTTAGTACAAAATGGAATCGAGATCCTTCGGTTTAAGACAGGTACACCGGCTCGTATTGATAAAAGGTCCATTGATTTTTCAAAGATGCAGGAGCAAAAAGGAGATGAGAGAGTTGTTCCGTTTTCATTTACAACAAACCCAGAGGATGTACAGATAGATCAGGTTTCCTGCTGGCTGACTTATACAAATGAAAAAACACATGAGATTATCCGCAATAATTTGGATCGTTCTCCGCTTTATGCAGGAATTATTGAAGGAACCGGTCCACGTTACTGTCCGTCTATCGAAGATAAAGTAGTAAAATTTGCAGATAAAGATCGCCATCAGATTTTTATTGAACCGGAAGGATTAAATACAAATGAAATGTATGTAGGCGGAATGTCGTCTTCTTTACCGGAAGATGTTCAGCATGAAATGTACCGTACACTTCCGGGTTTGGAAAATGTTAAAATTGTTCGAAATGCATATGCAATTGAATATGATTGTATTAATCCAAACCAGCTTTATGCGACATTGGAGTTTAAAAAGATCAAAGGTCTTTATGCAGGGGGACAGTTTAATGGAAGCAGCGGTTATGAAGAGGCTGCCTGCCAGGGATTAATTGCCGGTATTAATGCATCCATGGATATTTTGGGAAGAGAGCAGATTGTATTAGATCGTTCTCAGGCTTATATTGGGGTATTAATTGATGATTTGGTTACAAAAGAAAACCATGAGCCATATCGTATGATGACTTCCCGCGCGGAATATCGTTTATTGCTTCGTCAGGATAATGCAGATTTACGTTTATCTAAAATCGGTTATGAAATCGGATTAATTTCACAGGAACGTTATGACTGGGTTTGTAAGAAAGAAGTATTGATTGCAAAAGAGATTGAACGTGTTTCTGCAGAACGAATCGGTGCGAATAAAGAGGTACAGGCGTTGTTAGAAAGCTATGGCAGTATTCCTTTGAACACAGGCGTTACATTGGCTGAATTGATTCGCCGTCCGGAATTGGATTATGAGAAACTGGCACCGATTGATAAAAATCGACCTGAACTTCCTTATGATGTAATTGAACAGGTTAACATTAATATCAAGTATGATGGCTATATTACCAGACAGATTAAGTTGGTGGAAAACTTTAAGAAGTTAGAAAAGAAGTTAATACCGGAAGATATTGATTATGACGAAGTACCTAGCCTTCGAATTGAAGCTAGACAGAAGTTAAAGTTATACCGTCCGATTTCTATCGGACAGGCTTCACGTATTTCGGGCGTATCCCCAGCGGACGTATCGGTATTGTTAGTATATATGGAGCAGATTAAACATATGTAATTATTCAGAGCCAAGGCAATTTTCAAACTTGGCTCTGAATAATTACTAAAAAACTTAACGGAAAGGATTCACAGGTATGGATTATCCTTTAGAGAAATTTAATGAAGGGTTAAATAAGTTGAATGTTAGTTTAACGGATAAACAAATCAGACAGTTTTTAACCTATTATGAATTGTTGATTGAAAAAAATAAGGTGATGAATCTGACTGCAATTACAGAGTATGATGAGGTAATAGAAAAGCATTTTTTGGACAGTATTTCTCTGTGTCAGGTATATGATTTGTCAAAGCCGGTAAAGATTCTGGATATGGGAACCGGAGCGGGTTTTCCAGGGATTCCATTAAAGATTGCTTTTCCAAAAGCGGAAATAACACTGGCAGATTCTTTAAATAAAAGAATTAAGTTTTTAGATGAAGTGGTTGAAACGTTGGGATTAGAAAAAGTGACAACGATTCATGCAAGGGCAGAGGAACTGGCTAAAAATAAGGATCACAGAGAAAATTATGATTTAGTAGTATCCCGTGCGGTTGCGAATTTGGCTACTTTAGGTGAATATTGTATTCCTTTTGTAAAAATGAATGGAAATTTCATTTCTTATAAGTCAGGTGAGATAGAAGAAGAGGTAGAAGCTGCGAAAAAGGCAGTAAAGATTTTAGGCGGACAGATACGGACTGTCTATAAATTTGAATTGTTAGAGCAGAAGCGTTCTTTTATTATCATTGAAAAAGTGAAGACAACACCGAAAACTTATCCGAGAAAAGCGGGAACACCTTCAAAGGAACCGTTATAGGAGAAATAGTAACATATAATTTGCTTGGAAAAAGACTTAAAAAAGAAACAATAGAATAAAAATTTAAAAATTGGACTGTCACTGAATTTTAAAATTTAGTGGCAGTCCAATTTTGTAGTTACATATTAGTTATTTAAAAACATATTTACAATTTCAGCAATCTTACCCGCAGATTCTAAATGTGGCATCTCTTTTGTATTTGAAATATATGCCGCTTCAATTGAATTGTTCACGTTACAGTAAGCATCAATTTTCTTTACAAAATTCTTTCCATGTCTGCTTTGAATTAGGTAAAGCGGAATATCAAGTTTTTCTAAAGCATGGTTAATGCTATTGTCGGTATAATGACCTTCAATACTTGCTTTTAAGTATTTTCCGCCGCTGTTATTCTTATGGGCACCTTCGTAGAAAGCGTCAATTAATTTGGTAGAAACATGCTGTGGATTCGCATAGAATTTTTGTTGGAATGTTTTTGTAATTGCATCATTGCTGATCATAAGATGATAAACAAAAGTACCAATTACAGGCAGTTCTAATAATGTTTTGCGCACACTTGCATATCTGTCAGGATTCAGTTTTAAAGAATCTAATTCCGGTGGATTAATACCGATAATTTTCTTAATAATGTCTTTGTTGTTATTATGCGCTAGTATTACGAAAGATAATGAACGATTGCTTGCAATTACATCTACCTTTTCTTCGATTACGTCTTTGATAAAGTCGGTAATTAACTGCACATATAAGTAATTTGTGTATGTTAAAAATGGCTTATCAGAGCGTCCGCAGCCTAAAAGATCTAAGGTATAAACGGTATGTTTTTTTTCTAATTTTTTAATCAGGTTTGTCCATTCTTTACCGCAGCAAATAGGATCTAAGCTGTGTACAAGTAAAATAGGGGAACCTGTTCCGCGTTTTGTATAAAAGATAGAACCATTTTTCCAGTTATAAAATTGACCCTTTGATGTGGTCAGGATATTTTTCATATCAGCAGTGGTCGAAACAAAGCGATTTGCAATATGCATGGTTCCAGTAGCTAATGTTGTTAATAAAACAAATTGACGAACATTTTTTTTCATAGATTGTTACACCTGCCCTTTTAATTATTTAGAAAAATATTCAGAGCAAGCTAGAAAACATAGAGTGTTTCCTTGCTTTGGCTTTTTGCCAAAGAAATTTTTATAAAAGAATTCCTTCCTGCAAGCAGGGGTCATTCTTTTATAAGAATTGCCTTGACGCTGAATATATATATATTATAACGAGTTTTGTGGACTTATACAATTTAATTTTGATTAAAAAATGTCTTTTCATACAGTAAAAAATAGGATAAAATAAATATGGTACTTTAGTAATAGATAACGAACAAGTGTTCGAGGTGCAAAAATGGTATGTGCATATCTTGAAAAGTTAAAACAAGAATATTTGGAAGAAAAATCAAATATAGATAAAGCGATTTCAAGTTTACAAATAAATTTAAAAGAAAATATAGAATTTATAAAGCTATTAGAAGAGAGCAATGATGGCAGCTATGAGGCTTTTTCTCCGAGAGATTTTAATTCAAAAAGTAAGGCGAGAGTAAAAGAATTAGAAGAAAAACAGGCTGATATACTACAGAAGATTGAGGAAGCTGAAATAAAGCAGATTGAGATTGAACAAAAGATAGAAGAATTAAATGATGTAATAGAGGCTGCAAGTTTAGAAGCTGTTAAAGTAAAAACGATAGAGTTAAAAAGTGGAAAATCTGATTCGGGAAAGGGCATTTCAAAACTTACTATTTTAGAGATACAGGAAAATGAAAGACAGAGAATTTCAAGAGAACTGCACGATTCTACTGTACAAAATCTAACTGGAATGGTGCATAAGACAGAGTTATGCAGTAAGCTTATGGAAATGGACCCGATTCGCTGTAAGTTAGAACTGACCATGATGTCTCGTACCTTAAGAGATATTATTAATGATACCAGACAAATGATTTATAATTTACGTCCGATGTCTTTCGATGATATAGGTTTAGACATCACAATTGAAAGAGCAATTGACAAAATTAAAAGCGATAAGGGATGTAATATTGTATTTACGGTAGAAGGCGATTCTTATTCTATTCATCCGGTAGTAGGAATTACTTTACTTCGAATTATTCAGGAAGCATGCAATAATGCGATTAAGTATGCTGAAGCAAATGTTATTTCTGTAAAAATGATTTATGAAGAAGATGAGGTTATCATTACAATTGCAGATGATGGAAAAGGATTTGATGTAGAAGGATTGGATGTTTCAAACAGAAATGACAATTCTGGTTTTGGATTATCAATGATGAAGGAGCGAGTATATCTTTTATCTGGTGAGATAGATATTTCATCTGAGATAAATGTTGGAACAACGATACAAGTAAAGGTACCTATTTATAATAAGGAGGAAAAATAAATGGCAATTAGTGTAATGATCACAGATGACCATTCAATCATTCGTGAAGGATTAAAGCAGTTGTTGGAATTGGAAGGTGATTTCAAAGTAGTTGATGAAGCTGCCGATGGTGTAGAATGTATGGATAAATTAGAAGCTGCGGCACCGGATGTTTTGTTATTAGATATTAATATGCCGAATATGAATGGTTTGGAAGTTCTTCAAAAAATAAAAGAAATGAAGATAAAGGTAAAAGTGCTTGTGCTTACCATTCACAGTGAAGTAGAGTATTTATTGAAGGCAGTTGATATTGGAGTAAACGGTTATCTTTTAAAAGATTCTGAATCCGCAGAATTGAAGAAGGCAATTACTGCAGTTGTAAATGGTGAAAATTATATTCAGCCAAGCTTGATCCCTGTATTAAATGCGAAGATGGTTGACCGGGATACTGATGCAGTAAAAATTGAAAGTCTTACAAAGCGTGAATTAGAAGTGTTGAAAAACTTATCTTATGGAATGTATAATAAAGAAATTGCAGAAAAGTTAAGTATCAGTGAAAGAACAGTTAAAAACCATATTTCTAATATATTTAAAAAAATCGAAGTGACAGATCGTACACAGGCTGCGGTGTTTGCAATTCGTAATAACTTAATAACAATTTAGAGAAACTATGAGGGGAAATGTTTCACGTGAAACATTTCCCCTTTTTAACATTTGATATAATTAATAAAATTTTAATGTTTCACGTGAAACATTTACTGTATTTTACTCTATGATTTCATTTTAAAATATAGTATAATCAGTATTGGATTTTAGAAAGAAAGGGAAAAGTACAAATGGGAAAAGTAATAGCAATAGCAAACCAGAAGGGCGGTGTAGGTAAAACTACTACAGCAATTAATTTAGCAGCTTGTCTGGCAGAAGCAGGAAGAAAAGTACTGACTATTGACTTAGATCCACAGGGAAATATGACAAGTG
>CAYYZV010000074.1:0-9931 GCA_964476275.1 uncultured Roseburia sp. | reverse complement strand
CCATACCTTGAGCCATACCTTGAGCCATACCTTGAGCCATACCTTGAGCCATACCTTGAGCCATACCCTGAGCTATACCTTGAGCCATACCTTGAGCTATGCCCTGTTCCATACCCTGTTCCATACCTTGTTTTAATCCTTTTTGAATTGCAGTTTCGAGATAGTAATCGCTGAAACCTCCCATATTTGTAATACTCCTTTCTAATTCAGTGGACATTTTTATGTCATATTTATCAGTTAACATTTGTTTTTTAACAGAAAAAGACGTTTGGGCGAGTAAGTCTTCCAGCATGCAAATGAGTTTATGCCGGGATTCTTCTAAAGGTTCGTTTCCACGAATGTGAATAACAACAGCCTGCATTTTGTCCAAATTTGGAAACAGAATCGGGGTACCGAATACTGTCTGTTGAGTAAAGCGAAAATGATGGATTGAGTCATGCTCCTCTTTGGGATTCATGCAAATCCAAATGCTGTAAACCTTCTTGATATTATCATAGTCGCTATGAAAAAATTCTACATTTTTTTGTGATGAGATCATTCTTGATAAATAGTATATAATACGGTTTTCAAGTTGATAAGTCAGCTTTTTAGAGGAGGTAATGGTTTGTGCCTCTAAATTAATGAGTATTTTAATAGAGTGCTCCTGATAATATACTGGAAAACGGATATCGAAAAAAACGGTTCCTTCTCCTGAAATATGATTTTCTAAGGAGAGATTATCAATTTTTCCAAGGTTTGTTAATCCTGGATCAATTGGTGTTGTTCCTAGTTCTATCCGATTTGCATCTATACAGGAAATTATTTCATCAATACTTAAGGTTTCCAGTTCTGTTACGGTGTATTTTAAGATTCTGGATAAAATCTGTACATCTGCCAAAACTTCTTTGATATTATGATCTAATTTGAGCTTATCAGCTGGTGTGACAGAGAGAGCAGATGCAATATGTGTTTGAAAATTCATTTGTATTCCTTTCTTTAATTATAATTATGACAGAGTAGATTGTCAAAATAGATTTCATCCTTCGGCGCCTGAAGTAAAGTTATCTTAGCATGAATCTGAATAAAAATGTTGAAATTGCGCGATTCGCGCAATTAATTATGGAATTCATAGAAAAAATTTGTTGTGCTATGAAATGTATTTTAAGATTCACCGTGAACATCAGAATCTGGATCGCTGCCGTACACAGTTTAAGCTGGTTTCCGATATGGAGGTAAAGTGGGAAACGATGAAAGAAATTGTGAAAAAATATAAGGTATGATATAATAAACGTAAATGAGCTTTATTGTTACAGAAGATACAGGAGAAAGATACAAATGAAATTAGATAAAGAAGATTTTTTGTTAAAACAAATCGATGAATTCAGAGAAAAAGCATTTCAGCTGCAGGAGTTATTGTTTTCAAAAGAGAGTAAAGTAGAAGAACTTCAGTCTATTGTAAATGAGCGGGAAAATAAAGCAGAAGAGATGGCACAGATTTTGACGATCCGGCAGGAAGAAGCGGAAAAGATCATGAAGGATGTCAATGTAAAGCTGGTTGAGCTTTCTGAAAATGTTGTGAATCAGATGTCAGAGGTTGAAACTGCGCTTACGAAACAGGTATCTGGTCTTGATCTTGTGCTTAAGGCGCAAGTGTCAGAAATAGATACTGCACTTAAGACGCAAGTGTCAAAAATGGATGCAGCGCTTAAGACGCAAGTGTCTGAAATGGATAAAACGCTTAAATCGCAGGTATCAGAAATGGATAAAACAATCAAAAATCAGATTTCAGAAACAGATTCAACCTTAAAACAGCAGTTGACAGAGACGGGTACGGCACTGAAAGAGCAGATGACAGAAGTGGAAACAACTCTGGGAGGTCAGGTGTCAGAGATTAAGACATTTACAGAAGAACAGATTTCTGCAATTAAAAGTACCTGTTTGGAGCAGATTGAAGCAAGTCGTAAACTGAGTGAAGAACAGATCGCACAGGTGAAGCAGTTATTGGAAGAAACAGCAGGCCAGTTAGAAGCAAATAAGACAGAACTGTCAGAGAAGATACATAATGAAAATGTGAAGTGTTATCGCAATATTCAGGATTTATTTCATGAATTTGATTCCAAATTAGAAAAGATGAATGAGATAGAGAAGAAAGCAGATTCTATTGGCGGATATGTGAAATGTTTAACTTGGTTTTCTATTATTAATTTTGTTGTGTTAATTGCATTTGTATTATTTTCGTTAGGTGTGTTTTAAGCTATCTATGATATAAAAACAGCTTATATATGATACGGACAAATTTGGAATCATATGTAAGCTGTTTTGTATTATGTATAAATATTTTGTAACTATTCAGAGCCAAGGCAATTTTCATAAAAAGCAGACGTTCAGCTTGCTGAAACGTTTGCTTTTTTGAAAATTTCTTTGGCGAGAAGCCACAGCGAGGAAACACATCGTGTTTTCGCGCCTTGCTCTGAATAGTTACAATATTTTTAGATAAGAGCTGTACTGAAATAGCGTTCAGCTCTGTCTGCAAGTACGGTGACGATGGTTTTATCTTCGCCGTATTTTTTGGCCATCTGCTTTGCTGCCCATACGTTGGCACCAGAAGAAGTTCCTACTAAAAATCCCTGTATTCTTGCTAATTCTCTGGCTGTTGCGATAGCGTCTTCGTCTGTTACTTCTACGATATCAGTAATGATGCTGGTATCCAAAACGGCTGGAATAAATCCATCACCGATTCCCTGAATCTGGTGAAGTCCTGGTTCATCTCCTAAGAGAGCAGATACATTTTTCGGCTCTACTGCTACAATTTTACAATCCGGATTCCGTTCAAGAAGATAAGAAGCAATTCCCTGTAAAGTACCGCCACTTCCGATACCGGATACAAATACGTCAATTTTCTGATTTAACTGTTCTATGATTTCTACAGCAGTGGTGCGGTAGTGTGCTTCTGGATTGGCCTGATTCTCAAACTGCTGAGGAACAAAGTAATCATTAGAAGAAGATGCAATTTCCATTGCTTTGTCTACGGAACCGCCGATACTGAGCTCAGGTGGTGTTAAAACAAGTTCTGCGCCTAAGGCTTTGATAATTTTTTTGCGTTCTTCACTCATGTTTTCCGGCATAACAATGATTACCTTATAACCTTTGCGAATGCCGCATAAAGCAAGACCGATGCCTGTGTTGCCGGATGTTGGCTCAATAATGGTCATTCCAGGCTTCAACCGGCCGCTTTTTTCTGCTTCTTCTAACATATTGAGTGCAATTCTGTCCTTAATACTTCCGCCAGGGTTTAAAAATTCTGCTTTAGCAAAAATATTATAATTAGTAGATTCCTTTAAGCTTAATAATGGTGTATTACCAATGAGCTCAATAATATTATTGTAGTACATACTCCTACCTCCGAAAAAACCCATTTCTAGTTAGTATACAAAAAGAAAGCTTGTTTCGCAATACTTTTTTTGATAGACTAAATAAAATAAACAGCAAATGTTCGGGAGGCACAAAAGATGCAAAGAGGCGATATAAAGTATGATGCATATGTTCAAATTTTAAAAGAAGAGTTGGTTCCTGCTATGGGCTGTACAGAACCGATTGCATTGGCTTATGCAGCAGCGAAGGCTAGAGAGGTATTAGGGAGTATGCCGCAAAAGGTGTTGATTGAAGCAAGCGGAAGTATTATAAAAAATGTAAAAAGCGTGGTTGTTCCAAATACGAATCATTTGGTGGGGATTCCGGCAGCTGCAGCAGCGGGAATTATAGCAGGGAAAGCAGGTAAGGAATTGGAAGTAATTGCAGAGGTAACACCGGATGAGATTGTAAAGATGCATGAGTTTTTAAAGACAGCAGAGATTGAGATTAGGCATATCAATCATGGCATTACTTTTGAAATGATTGTGACAGTTTTTGATGGTAAAGAATATGCAAAGGTTCGAATTGCGAATTATCATACGAACATTGTTTTAATAGAGAAAAATGGGGAAATAATCCAAAGACTGCCAGTGGTAGGAGAGACAGAATCCGGTCTGACCGATCGTTCATTATTAAATCTGGCAGATATTTTAGAATTTGCAAATACGGTTGATATCGAAGATATAAGAGAGGTATTAGAACGTCAGATTGCCTGTAATACAGCTATTTCAGAAGAAGGACTGCGTGGAGATTACGGAGCAAATGTTGGAAGTATATTGTTAGACGTCTATGGAAAGGATGTAATGAATCGGGCAAAAGCGAAAGCGGCAGCAGGTTCGGATGCCAGAATGAATGGCTGTGAGCTTCCGGTAATTATTAATTCCGGCAGCGGCAATCAGGGAATGACAGCATCACTTCCGGTTATCGAATATGCGAAAGAACTGCAGACTAGTGAAGAAAAAATGTTTCGTGCTCTGATCGTGTCTAACTTAGCAACGATTCATCAAAAAACAGGTATCGGCAGATTGTCTGCTTTTTGCGGTGCAGTCAGTGCGGGTGCGGGAGCAGGCGCAGGAATTGCATATTTATTGGATGGAAGCTATGAAGCAGTTGCGGCAACCATTTCCAATGCATTGGCGAATGTTTCAGGTATGGTATGCGACGGAGCAAAGGCATCTTGTGCGGTGAAAATTGCTTCCGCAGTAGAGGCTGGCATTTTAGGCTATCAGATGTATCAAAGAGGACAGAGCTTTTGTGGAGGAGCCGGTATTTTAGGAAAAGATATTGAGCAGACAATTTATAATGTAGGGCGACTTGGAAGACGCGGAATGAAACTGACTAACGAAGAAATCATAAAAATCATGGTGGGCGAAATGTAAATCATAAGAGATGGGGATAGTACAAACTATGAAAGTGCTGTCCCCATCTTTTTTCATTATTCGCAATTATTCGTCTATATCCCGCGGGGCTTTGCCAAAATTTTTCTTATAGGCTCTGGAAAAGGTAGAGTAGTTTTTATATCCGCAGGCGTAACAGACCTCTGTAATAGGTTTTCCGGAAGCAATCATTTCTTTAGCTAAAAGCAGACGTTTTGCCGTGATATAATTCCCAATAGTATAACCGGTCTCTTCTTTAAAGGTATGCATCAAATAGTAGCGGCTTAAAAAAAAGTGTTTTGCCAGCATATCAATCGAAATATCTTCCGTTAAATGATCGTTCAGATATTCAATAATAGTAAGAGCGATTTTATTTGAAGAAGTATTGCTGATATAAGCAATATCATCACAGAGCGATGAACGGTTCAGTTCAATCATAAATTCTAAAAATAGTATTTCGTGCAGCAGGTCACTGCCAAAGTCCTTGTCCTGTAAAGAATTTTCCAGTCTTTGTATACAGTTGTTTAAACGGCTGTTCGAAAAAGACTTGATGCGGAGGACATGCGACTGCTCCATGTGTGCCTGATGAAAACAGGTGCTTAAATCTGCATTCCCTTTTTGATGAGAATCCAGATAATCAGGAGAGACATAGATAACAATGCGTTCATATGGCGAAGTACCGTTTATAACCGGTTTATGGACTTCTCCGGCTTTCACAAATATAATGTCATTTGGCTGTAAATCATAGGCCCGCCCTTCAATGGTATAAGTAACATCACCACTTAGCAGAATGAGAATTTTGTTAAAATCATGGTAGTGATAGACAAATTCTTTCTGAAAGCGATCCAATAGGTGGAAAATTCTGAAATTGTCATGGAGATAACCGATTTTTCTATATTCGTCCATAAATCTGCGTTCCTTATTGTAAAATATACTTAGTCAGAATCAGACTTAAAAATTCTTAGACTCTGAATAAGTATATTTTAAAATGTATGAGCACAATATGCAATGTTTTAAACACATATTTCATATTTTTTTTAAAAAGTGTTTTGTATAATAATGGTAACATTACAATTGCCAAAGAATGAGATAAAAAGGAGATATGCTATGAAGTTTACAAAAATGCATGGATGTGGAAATGATTATGTTTATGTGAATTGTTTTGAAGAAACGGTGGAAAATCCGTCAGAAGCTGCAATAAAAGTCAGCAAGAGACATTTTGGGATTGGTTCTGATGGGTTGATTCTCATTTGCCCATCTGATGTGGCAGATTTCCAAATGAAAATGTACAATGCAGACGGTTCTATGGGAGAAATGTGTGGAAATGGAATCCGCTGTGTGGCAAAATATGTGTATGACCATGGAATGACAGATAAGACACATATTGCGATTGAAACAGGAGCAGGAATCAAGGAACTGGATTTGACAGTAGAAGACGGCAAGGTATCTATGGTTCGTGTAGATATGGGAGAGCCTATTTTAGAGGCTGCAAAGATTCCTGTAATTTCCGAAAAAGAAAAAGTAATCAATGAACCGATTTTAGTACAGGGAACAGAATGGAAAATGACCTGTGTTTCTATGGGAAATCCGCATGCAGTTGTATTTGTGGCAGATACGAAGCATTTGGCAATTGAAGAGGTAGGACCTTGTTTTGAAAATCATAAGTGTTTTCCAAAACGAATCAATACAGAATTCGTGCAGTTTATCAGCAGAAGTGAAATCAGTATGCGTGTGTGGGAACGCGGTGCAGGAGAAACATGGGCCTGCGGAACCGGAACCTGTGCCAGCGTAATGGCATGTATTTTGAATGGTTACACAGAAGATAAGGTACTGGTGCATTTATTAGGCGGTGACTTAAATATTGAGTATGACAGAGAAAGCAATCATATTTTTATGACAGGTCCTGCAACAACAGTATTTGAAGGTGAAATTGAAGTATAGAAGAAAACCAAGGTCAGCAAAAGCGGGCTGACAGAATAAGGAGAAATGATGAAATTACAGAATTTATTAGAAGAATTGACTTATGAAGTGAAACAGGGAAGTATCGATACAGAGATTACAGCTTTAGTATATGATTCCAGAAAAGTAGAAGAAGGTTCGGTTTTTGTATGTATTTCAGGAACAGTCCGTGATGCACATGATTTTATTCCGGATGTAATCGAAAAGGGTGCGAAGGCTGTCGTAGTAGAAAAAGACGTAGAGGTTCCGGAAGGTGTGACTGTGATTAAAACCAAAGATAACCGTTATGCGCTGGCTTGTATGTCTGCTGCTTATTTCGGACATCCGGCAAGAAGGTTAAAAACAATTGGTATTACAGGAACAAAAGGAAAAACAACTACTACTTATATTATTAAATCTATTTTAGAATCTTCCGGAATTAAGACCGGATTAATTGGAACGATTGAAATTGTAATTGGTGAGAAACATATTCCTGCAAAAAATACAACACCGGAATCCTATGAATTACAGGCATATTTCAAAGAAATGGCAGATGCCGGTATGGAAGCGGTGGTAATGGAGGTTTCTTCACAGGGACTCATGCTTCACCGTGTAGCCGGATTTACCTTTGATTATGGCGTGTTTACAAATTTAGAGCCGGATCATATCGGTGAAAATGAACATAAAGATTTCGAAGATTATATGCACTGCAAGAGTCTGTTGTTTAAACAGTGTCGAGTAGGTATTTTGAATGCAGACAGTGAGCATTTAGAGGATATGTTAAAGGAACATACCTGTGAAGTAGAAACTTATGGATTTTCAGAAAAGGCAAATTTACGTGCAGAACGTATGAATCTGATTCACAAGCTGGGCTTGATTGGCGTAGAATATCATATCGGTGGAGATATGGATTTCGATGTGGATATCAATGTGCCGGGAAGATTTAGTGTGTATAACTCTTTGACAGCAGTCGCTATCTGCCGTCATTTCGGAGTAAAGGAAGAAACGGTGAAAGAGGCACTGCGTCATATTTCTGTAAAGGGACGGATTGAAATTATTCCGATTTCACCAAGATTTACATTGATGATTGATTATGCACATAATGCAATGTCTTTGGAAAGTCTGCTTACTACCTTAAAAGAATACGAACCAAAGCGTTTGGTATGTTTATTTGGATGCGGCGGGAACCGTGCAAAATCCAGACGCTATGAAATGGGAGAGGTTTCTTCTAAGTTAGCAGATTTGACAATTGTAACTTCTGATAATCCAAGATTTGAAGAGCCAATGGACATTATTGAGGATATTTTAATTGGTGTGAAGAAAGCAGATGGAGAATATGTAACAATTCCGGACCGTAAAGATGCGATTGAATATGCAATTAAGAATGCAAAAGACGGGGATGTAATTGTTCTTGCAGGAAAAGGTCATGAGGATTATCAGGAAATCAAGGGTGTGAAGTATCACATGGATGAAAGAGAGTTAATCGCAGAGATATTAGAGGCACATCCGGAATATCGTGCATAAGAGGAAAAAGGATTATCGTTCAAAGAGCTAGTCTGTGAACGGAGTGAATAGTAATATATAGAAAGGCGAGTGTATATGGCAATTTTTAAGGGCGCGGGAGTGGCATTAGTTACTCCATTTCATGAGGATGAAACTGTAAATTATGAAGCGTTGGAAGCATTGATTGAGATGCAGCTTGATGGACATACCGATGCAATCATTGTGTGCGGCACCACAGGAGAGCCTTCTACGATGACAGAGGAAGAACGTGTTTCTGTGATTAAATTTGTAATAGATAAAGTAAACAAACGTGTACCAGTTATTGCCGGCACCGGTTGTAACAATACAAAAAATGCAGTGGAAATGTCTAAAAAAGCAGAAAGCTTAGGTGCAGACGGTCTGTTGGTAGTGACACCATATTATAATAAAGCAACACAGGAAGGACTGTTTTTGCATTACAAAGCAATTGCAGAAGCGGTCAGTATTCCAATTATTATGTATAATGTACCGTCACGTACCGGATGCAATATTCTGCCGGAAACAGCAGTTCGCATTGCGAAAGCATGCACGAATGTAGTGGCCGTGAAAGAAGCAAGCGGTAATATCAGTCAGGTCGCCACGTTAGCATCAATGGCAAAAGGAATATTGGATATTTATTCCGGAAATGATGATGAAATTGTGCCGATTTTATCATTGGGCGGCATAGGTGTTATTTCAGTGCTTTCTAATATTGCACCGCAGGATACACATGATATTGTGATGGAGTATTTAGAAGGAGACAGAGAAAAGGCATTGGAATTGCAGCTTAAGTACATCGATGTCATTCATGCATTATTCTGTGAGGTAAACCCGATTCCGGTGAAAGCGGCTTTGAATCTGATGGGCAAAAATGCCGGAGGCTTAAGACTTCCGCTGACAGAGATAAGTGAGAAGAATAAGGCAGTGCTTGCAGCAGCAATGAAAGAAGCAGGGTTAAGTTTATAAGGAAGAAATAATAGTCAGCAGTCAAAATGGTTGCTGGCTATTTTTTTGAAAAAATATATAAGAATTTTTATAATAAGAACAATTCCTTGACGCAGATTGGGATTGTCTATTATAATCAGAGAAAGCATTGAGCGGGCTTCACCGCCCATTCATATTTAGGAGGAAATAACGTGTCAATTGATCAGAGCAAAATCAGAAATTTTTGTATCATAGCACATATCGATCATGGTAAGTCTACACTTGCGGATCGTATTATTGAACATACAGGAACATTAACCAGCAGAGAAATGCAGGCTCAGGTTTTGGACAACATGGATTTAGAGCGTGAGCGAGGCATTACAATTAAATCTCAGGCAGTGCGCATTATTTATAAAGCAAAGGATGGAGAGGAGTATATTTTTAACTTAATCGATACTCCGGGCCATGTAGACTTTAACTACGAGGTTTCACGAAGCCTTGCAGCCTGTGATGGCGCAATCCTTGTCGTGGATGCGGCACAGGGCGTAGAGGCGCAGACTTTAGCAAACGTATATCTGGCATTGGATCATGATTTGGACGTGATGCCGGTTATCAATAAAATTGATTTGCCAAGTGCGATGCCGGATGATGTAGCACAGGAAATTGAGGATGTTATCGGTATTGAAGCGATGGATGCACCTCGTATTTCTGCCAAAACAGGTTTAAATATTGAAGATGTATTAGAACAGATTGTAACGAAGATTCCGTCACCGGAAGGTGAT
>CAYYZV010000073.1:1058-9954 GCA_964476275.1 uncultured Roseburia sp. | reverse complement strand
CTTCTTGATAATAGGGAAGAGGTTTTCGCTGTTAATTGAAAGATTTCCATGTTTTTCTGCCATAATGTAACACTCCTTTTACTACTTATATTACTGATGTGTATTTAACATTTTCAAAATTTCTTCTCATGAATAAGATAATATAACTTTAAGCGATAAATGTCAATAGAAAATTAGCACTCAAAACGAATGAGTGCTAATAATACGGCTGCAAAGTATGGAACGAATACGAAATAACTGGAAAAAGACGGGTATAAGTACTATAATAGATTAAAAATAAATCTGGCTATTCAGGGTATGTAAATTGCCTTGGCTCTGAATAGTTACAAATGAGGGAAAAAATGATTGTTTTAAATGCAACACCGGAATTGAGATTAACTTTCGAAAAATTAATACGGACGATGGAAGTGAAGGTAAAGTGGAACGGCCTGTTTATAATCATTGATAATACGTTGATTTTACAGGGCGATGTGCGTTCACTGTTTTTTCACTTTGACAGCCGTAAAGTGGTAACGAATATTATTGATTTAGAGATTCCGGTCCAAAAGATTACTCCGATTGCAAATAATGATTACGTAAAAAATGTGATTAATATGCTTCTCTATGCTTTTGGAAAATGGGGAAATATTAAGGGACTTACTGTAGAGAAGGATTATGGCCAGTTAAGCCAGTTGTTTGCAAATATTTTGGGAGAAATGGAAATTGAGCCGGAGTATAACAAAGAGCATTTTTGGTTTTATCAGAAGGGTGTGCGGATTGTATATGAAGAGGTGGTACAGTGCGCGATTGATAGTAAGGAAAGGGAACCGGAAATGGAGGAAGAAGAGCATACTGGTTTGTGGCATAAGTTGATATGGCAGCAGATTTATGAGGATTTTTCAGTGCAGGAAACCACTGCGAAGGAGCGAAGCAGGAATCGTTTGGGGAATAATTTTTATTTAACCAGTTACGTGTGTCCGGTGTGCCGCAATAAAATGCATGGTGTCATATATCCGGCAGGAAAAGAATTTGTCATTGATACAAAAGAAGGAAGAGTGCAGATAGCAAGGGCTTATACCTGTGGAAAATGCTGCAGTTTTTATACACCAAGACCAAAGCGGTTATTAATAGATGGTGATTGCTACATTATGGATTTTGGCGGTGATAAGGCGGCATATCAGGATTATCAGGAACTTTTGGGTAAGAAAGGGGATAAGGTCTGTAATCCAAATTATAACAAGTATTTAGATAAGAGGGCTTCTGCTGGCAGAGGAAGTTTGCCAAATGCAGTGAATCAGAAGATCACAGAAGAAGAATCTTTGGAAGAACTGCAGGAAATGCTCGAAGAAATAGATGATCTTTCAAACAGAGAATTTGATAATTTTTTTGCAAAGGTGGCAGAGGGATTTTTCCCGGAGAAGGTCGTTGATCCTGTTGAAAAAGCTCTTTGGAAAAAGCACGAGGCCAGAGAACGGGGAGAGAAAACTACCGGCGGCATAAAGGGATATGAAAGAAAAGAAAAGAAAAAAGAAGATGACACTTCTGAAAGAGAGAAGGATTTGACAGACAAGAATGACTTAAAAAAAGGACGTGAAGCAGAAAGTACAGAACAGAAGCTGATTCAGGAGAAAACGGCGCGTTATGAAAAGCGTTTAGAGTTATTTCCGCGTTTGTCAGATCGTCAGAGGAGTGAATTGGTAAAACAGATTTCTGTGGATGTTACCATACCTGAGGAAACAAAACGGAAATTATTAGAAAGTGCCAAAGAATTAAAGCGGCAGGAAAATTATCAAAGGTTAAAAGAACGGGCAGAAAGTGCGAAGAAAAAAAATCCGATTGTTATGCTTCGGCTGTATGGTGAAATTCAAGAAGCAGAATTAAATGAACCGGAACGCAAAAAATTATTCAAACTGACAGGTCTGACGGAAAAGGATTACAGAGCATATCTGGCTGAGAAAGAAGAATCAGAGAGCCGTGCAGACAGAGACGGGAATTTACCAGTGAAGAAATACAGTGTCAGAGACGGCAGTTCACCAGCGGGAGTTCGTGATACAGGTAAGAATGATGCATCAGCAGAGACTTATAACGGACGAAAGAGTAATCTGTCAGAAGAAGCCGGCAATAGCCGTGGAAGAGGTTTTTTTGCAAAGAATTCCAATGAGAGAGGCAGAGAAAAAACGCTGGAGGGCTATAACAGTCAAAAGGAAGACGGATTAGAAAAGGATTACAGCAGCAGAAACAGAGCAGATCGTTCTGCGATTAATAGAGCAGCAGACATTCGGGAAATTGAAGCGATGATTCGTCAGACAAAATCTACAAGCAGGGAAGATTTGCAGCAGTTATGGGAAAACTTACAGGCACAGGATTTTGACAAAGAAGTACTGGAACCATATGAAGAACATGTCAAAGCACAAATTCAGCGGCTGGATGAAGCGTATTTGGACAGTCTTTTAGAAGATATTACAGATTTGTCATCGGATGAGGGAGTAGAGGTTTATGAGGAAATTAAAGAAGCCAATATTCTGCCGGAGCTGAAAGCAAATGCTCTAAAACAATTAGAAAAACGTTTATCAAAGGTAAAAGCAGAGGAATGTGAGTTATTGATGCAGAAGCTTCAAAAAGAAATGAAGGAAGCGAATGTTGCAGAGCCGGACAGACATCATTATTATCCGGCAAGACAGGTGCTTATGAAAGAGATACCTGAGAAACAGGTAGAGGTTGTGCATTATGCGAAAGCGGCTTATGGCGCAGGAATTGGACCATTTGAGTATCCGATTTGGACCGTTGATACTTCCAGAAATCATTCCGGAGATAAGGGAATGTTTTTGACACCAGAGTATTTGTATTACAGTACACTTACGACTTCCTACCGTATTTCAGTCTTTGCAATCGATCATGTGGATGCTTTGAACGGATTATTAAACCGTGGCTTATATATATATCAAAAAAATGGAGAAAAAACAAAGCTTCCATATGCAGTAGAGGTATCGGAACTGCCGAAATTGGCGGGAGTATTGGACACCTTTATAAAATATTTGCAGGAGAAACCTTTCTCAAGAAAAGAAGTGTATCTTGCAAAGGAAAAGCATGATGAAATCTGCTGTTTCCGCTGTGGCTACGTATATAGAAGAAAGAATACCTGTCCGAAATGCGGATATAAAGCCAATCAGTAATCCAAAGTTGAATCAGCACTAGAACAAATTTCTGCCAGGTGAATATAGTAAATAAAAATGGTAATTTATAATGGAATTAGAGTTCAATAAACCGGATGCTGTTGCATGGATACATGGCAATGCACAGTATCCGGAATTATTTGGGAATGTATTTTTTATTAGAATGCCGTCAGGCGGTGTCATTATTACTGCTGAGGTCATAGGATTGCCGCAGACCAGCGGTTTTTTAGGTATGCATATTCATGAAATCGGAGACTGCACACTGCCGTTTGACAAAACGGGAAATCATTATAATCCTGCGCGTATGGAGCATCCAATGCATGCAGGGGATTTACCGCCATTATTAAATAATAACGGTTATGCCTATATATCTTTTTATGATGCTCGGTTTACAGTAAAAGATGTGATTGGGAAATCCATTATCATACACAGTAGAAGAGATGATTTTACCAGCCAGCCTTCCGGTGATGCGGGAGATAAAATTGGCTGCGGAGTAATAAAAGTAAACCAATAGAAAGATATGACAGGTTATGTTTTGAATAGGACAACGAATTGCTTCATATATTTTCTATAAAAAATAGAAAGTGTATTATTTGTGAGAACAGTTGATGTAAAGAGTAAATTTCAGAATACCATACAGAAGATTAAAAATAAGAAGTATACCAAATATATAGGGATATATGCGGTATTTTTGCTGATGTTTTTTCTGGGACGGTATGCGGCACTATTTACACAGGAATATACACAAACAATAAGTCTTGCTGCGCAGGCAGAGAACTGGGGACTCGGTTTTGGCGGAGTGGCAGAAGGCGGGCAGCCAACCGGCAATGCTTCCGCAGAGGAATTGAAAAAATATGATGCTTATTATGTGGGAGATCCAGAAGAAAAAGTGATTTATCTGACGTTTGACTGTGGATATGAAAACGGAAATACAGAGGCAATCTTAGAAGCGCTAAAAAAACACAATGCTCCTGCGACATTTTTTGTTGTCGGACATTATGTGGAATCTGCGCCGGAATTGGTAAAGAGGATGGTGGAAGAGGGGCATACAGTAGGAAATCATACCTATCACCATCCTGATATGAGCGCCATATCTGATTTGTCAGCATTTCAAAAAGAAGTAGAAGATGTGGCAAACGCTTTTAAAGAAGCTACCGGAACAGAAATGGCAATGTATTACAGACCGCCTCAGGGGAAATATAGCATTGAAAACTTGAAAATGGCACAGCAGCTTGGTTATGCAACCTTTTTCTGGAGTCTTGCTCATGTAGACTGGATTACAGATGACCAACCAACCCATGAAGAAGCATTGCGTAAATTGACAGAACGCATTCATCCGGGAGCAGTGGTATTGCTACATAATACTTCGAAAACAAATGGCGAGATATTGGATGAACTGCTTACCAAATGGGAAGAAATGGGATATTCCTTTGGGACACTGGAAGACTTGATGAATAAGTAAGCTATTTAGCCCACGATTTTAAAATAAAATCGTGGGCTAAATAGCTACTTTTTTACACTATATCCGAAACTGCCCAGTCTTTCACCCAGCAGGAAGTACTCTCCGTGGGAATAGGTTACCAGTCCCGTATCATTTAAATTAAATTTTCCTTTTGCATCCATGTAGGTGTCATCAATTGTGACTCCTAAAACGTCTGCAATAAACATATGATGGCAGCCCAGTTCTTTGATTTCACGAACTTTGCATTCAATGTTTACAGGACTTTCTGCGATGCCCGGTGCACTGATATGCTGGGAGGCTTGCGGAGTAAGATTCATTTCTTTAAATTTATCAATGTCTTTGCCGGAGCGTACACCGCAGTAATCCGTAGCAAAAACAAGGTCTTTGGTCGTTAAATTAATAACAAACTCACCGGATTCTTTTATCATATGATAAGAATGGCGTTCCGGACGGACAGAGATGGAAACCATTGGCGGATTGGTGCAGATTGTACCAGCCCAGGCTACCGTAATAATATTTGGTTTTTCATTTTCAGTCTGACAGCTGACCATAACAGCCGGCAGAGGATAAAGCATATTTCCTGCTTTCCAGTGTTGTTTTGCCATAAGAATCTCCTTATATCTGTTTTAAATCGTGCTTTATTTCATCAAAATATCCATTAAATAAGTATACACGTCTTCATTTTGTTTTTTCCAATTGTTGCAGATTGCTTCTGCCTGTTCTCTGGTCTGAACCGATAAGGTCAGATCGATTAGATTAATATCTTTTTGACGATACTGGCAGCGAAC
The DNA here is from genome assembly GCA_964476275.1 of uncultured Roseburia sp. Classification (GTDB taxonomy): domain Bacteria; phylum Bacillota; class Clostridia; order Lachnospirales; family Lachnospiraceae; genus Roseburia. The sequence goes on along the minus strand of CAYYZV010000073.1, from coordinate 4,552 downwards.
TGCAAAATCGCGGTTTGGCGTGCGGTAATAGTCTGCAATAATCGAATTATCATTACGCAGTTTCAACTTATTCTGGGAAAAATAATTGATAATGTCCAGTTCGATGGCAGCAGGAATTTTGTCTCTTAAAAGATTTAAGGTTTCTTTTCCGGCAGCGGTGATGTAGTAGTTCGTATTGTTATGCGTAGGTTCTGCACGAACCAGTTCTGCATCCGATAAATCACTGATTACTTGCTGTACGCGAAAATAATCGGTATATTCCTGCTCTAAAAAAAAGTTGGTAAGCTGCGTATTGGAAAGTGGAAAATCAACTTTATCCAGCATGTTTAAAATAGTTAATTTATATATGGTAAATGGTTCTGCCATAGATGCTTCCTTTCTAATTAATAATAAGTTTTTTGCCTTGCCAAGTGTCTCGTTCTTTAAGTTTCTTCTGAATGGTATTTAGAACGCGTTTTTTATCGGTACTCCAAAGCGGAGCAAGTAAAAGGTTTCGTGGACCGTCACCGGTTAATCGATGCAGTACAATATTCGGCGGAAGCAATTCGATGCAGTCCACGATGAAATCGCAGTATTCTTCGAGAGAAAAAATCCAAAATGGATCGGTTTTATAGAATGCAGCTAAATCCGTTCCCTGTAATACATGAAGCAATTGCAGTTTTACTCCCTGAATCGGCATTTTGGATACATAAGAAAGTGATTCTAACATCATTTCTTTGGTTTCTTTCGGCAGTCCCAAAATTAAGTGGACAATCACGGGAATGCCTTTTCGATGGAGATTTGAAACTGCTTCGTCAAATTGTGCCAGAGTAAAACCGCTTCGGATAAAAATAAGGCTTTTTTCATGTATCGTTTGTAAGCCTAATTCTACCCATACCGGTTTTATTTGATTCAGTTCAGCCAATAAATCCAGTATTTCTGCTGAAAGGCAGTCACATCGTGTAGCAATGGAAAGTGCCGCAATGTCCGAGTGGGAAATGGCTTCTGTAAAAATTTTTCGCAGATATTCTACGGGGGCATAGGTATTGGTATATGCCTGAAAATAAGCGATATATATGCGGCAGTTCGTTTTACCTGAAATTTTTTGCTTTGCTTCTTCGATCTGCTCTGTAATAGAAAGAGCAGAAGAAGAGGCAAAATCACCGGAACCGCCCGCGCTGCAGAAAATACAGCCCCCTGTACTTAAATGACCATCCCGATTCGGACAGCTCATGCCGCCATTTAAAGAAAGTCGGTAAACTTTTTCTCCAAAGGTACTTTTTAAATAATGATCAAGAGAATGGTAACGTTTGTCACCCCAACGTAAAGAACATCCTTGATCAGCAGAAAAAATCATTTCTGTCATAAGATTATTTAATATATGCTTTTACAGCATTGCTCACCACCTCTGCAACACGTGGATCGAAAGCTTCTGGCATAATAAAGTCATCGTTTAATTCGTCATCAGAAACAAGATTAGCCAATGCTTTTGCAGCAGCAAGCTTCATTTCTTCTGTAATCTGGCTTGCCCGGCCTTCTAAAGCACCTTTGAAGATGCCAGGGAAAGCAATGACATTGTTGACCTGATTTGGGAAATCGCTTCGTCCTGTACCGACAATACGTGCTCCGGCAGCCTTTGCCACATCCGGCATGATTTCAGGCACCGGATTTGCCATGGCAAAGAGAATGGAATCAGAATGCATAGAAGCTACCATCTCAGGAGTGACAATATTTGGAGCGGATACACCTACAAAAATATCTGCACCGCAGAGTGCATCTGCTAAGGTACCTGTGAGATTGTCTAAATTTGTAACCTCTGTCATTTTTTTCTGCATCCAGTTTAAGTTAGGATAATCTTTGCCAATAATTCCTTCTCTGTCGCACATGATGACATTTTTAAAACCATAGGTTAATAAAAGCTTTGTGATAGCGATACCGGCAGAACCGGCACCATTTACAACGACTTTACAGTCTTCTTTTTGTTTGCCTGTGATTCGTAAGCCATTGATAATACCTGCTAAAACGACAATCGCAGTGCCATGCTGGTCATCATGGAACACAGGAATGTCTAACATTTCTTTTAAACGTTCTTCAATTTCGAAACAGCGAGGTGCTGAAATGTCCTCTAAATTAATGCCGCCGAAGGCAGGAGCAAGATTTTTAATCGTGGTAATAAGTTCTTCCGTATCCTGTGTATCCAGACAGATTGGAACGGCATTTACATTGCCAAATTCCTTAAATAATACGCATTTGCCTTCCATAACCGGCATTGCGGCATATGGTCCGATATTGCCAAGACCAAGTACAGCACTTCCGTCTGAAATAACGGCTACGGTATTGCTTTTCATTGTATAGGTATAAGCAGCATCTTTATTTTCAGCAATCACTTTACATGGTTCTGCTACACCAGGAGTATAGGCAATTGCCAAATCCTCGCGGGAATTAACTTTTGATTTGGCAGTGGTTTCTAATTTTCCCTGCCACATTTCGTGCATTTGTAATGATTTTTCTTTTATGTCCATAATTTATCTCCGTTCGTTTCAAATCTGTAACTATTTAGAGCCGCAGCTCGAAAATTCTTTGAATAGTTACTAAAATCATAGCATTTACTTTTTCATTAATCAAGAAAAATTAGGGCTTTCTATTTTTTGAAAAATAGGTTATAATCTTTTTATCAAAAAGTTTCATTGTCATTTCAGACACGAATCCCAAGGATATAACATAGATAAATTGATGAAAGAAAAGGAGAAGTTAATGAAAGAGAAATATGAAAGTCTTGCAGTAGCAGTATTACGTGATTTGGCAAAATCCCGCGGCATGGAAGGAATATCCGGTATGAGAAAGGCAGAGCTGATCGAAGCAATGCTTGCCTTGGACGAAAAGGAAAAGAATGAAAAGGCTGCGGAAAAAACAGAAGAAAAGCCAACTGAGAAGCCAGCAGAAAAATCTGCGGAAAAACCGGAAAGAGTTGAAAAAAATAATCCGGAGGATACCTTAAGCAGTTTAGACAGCGGTATTACAGCTAATGGTATTTTAGAAGTAATGTCAGACGGATATGGATTTATCCGCTGTGCAAATTATCTGCCGGGAGAAAACGACGTATATGTATCTCCGTCTCAGATTCGTAAATTTAACTTAAAAACAGGTGATATTATCTGCGGTAATACCAGAATTAAAACACAGCAGGAGAAGTTTTCTGCATTACTCTATGTGACAAGTGTGAATGGATTCCATCCAAGCGTAGCACAGAGCAGAAAAAGCTTTAACGATTTAACACCGATTTTCCCAAATGAACGTATCCGTCTGGAATATCCAGGCTGCAGTGTGGCGATGCGTATTGTGGATTTGGTATCTCCAATCGGTAAGGGCCAGCGTGGTATGATTGTTTCTCAGCCAAAAGCCGGTAAAACTACTTTATTAAAGGAGATTGCTCAGACAGTAACAAGAAGCAATCCGGAGATGCATTTGATTGTATTATTAATTGATGAACGTCCGGAAGAAGTAACAGATATCAA
>CAYYZV010000073.1:0-1048 GCA_964476275.1 uncultured Roseburia sp. | reverse complement strand
GAAGCGATTGAGGGTAAAAATGTAGAGGTAATCTATTCTACGTTCGATGAGCTTCCGGAAAACCACAAGCGTGTATCGGAAATGGTAATCGAACGTGCAAAACGTTTGGTAGAGCACAAGAAGGATGTTATGATTCTGCTTGACAGTATCACACGTCTCGCAAGAGCATACAACCTGACCGTTCCGCCAAGTGGCCGTACTTTATCAGGTGGTTTGGACCCGGCAGCACTTCATATGCCAAAACGTTTCTTTGGCGCAGCCAGAAATATGCGTGAAGGCGGAAGTCTTACTATTTTAGCTACAGCTCTTGTGGATACAGGAAGTAAAATGGATGATGTTGTATTTGAAGAATTTAAGGGTACCGGCAATATGGAACTTGTATTAGACCGCAAGCTTTCCGAAAAACGTGTATTCCCTGCGATTGATATCGTGAAATCAGGTACAAGACGTGACGACCTGTTATTAGATATGGAAGAGCAGGAAGCAATGGATATCATGCGTAAGGCATTTAATGGCATGCGCACAGACGAAGCAGTAGAGAATGTGTTAAATACGTTTGCCCGCACCAGAAATAATAGAGAATACATTGCTGTGGTGAAGAAAAATCGTATTTTGTAAAAATATTTTATAAAAAACACTTGCGTTTCCTATAGTTCTATGCTATGCTTAATAAGCTGTTTATCGGGATAGAGGTCTTAAAAGACTTCGAACAGTGGACAACATTTTATATAATAAAATGTGAATCGTGTATATTCTTCGTATAAGTATCATATGCGGATCGGGCATACGGGTGCAGCGATGTCAGAAGCTATGGCATCCCGAAGGATAAAGACATGCGCAACTAAAAAAACGATAAGATTAAAAGAGGTGAAAATAATGAGAGAAGGAATCCATCCAGATTATCATCAGGCAACTGTTACATGTAACTGTGGTAACACATTTGTAACAGGTTCTACAAAACAGTCAATCCACGTAGAAATTTGTTCTAAATGCCATCCATTCTACACAGGACAGCAGAAATCTGCTAGAACTGACGGACGTATTGATA
>CAYYZV010000072.1:0-10054 GCA_964476275.1 uncultured Roseburia sp. | reverse complement strand
GGCGATAGTGATGCATATATTTTAGAAGAACTGGCAAATGATAAGGATGACATTGTATACGGCATGGTAGAAGACGATGCAGAATTGGCAGCTCTTGGTAAGGTATTTGCAGAATTGATCGACGACGCCGATATTGAATATTAAAAAAGAAGCGGAAATTATTTGGAGGTAAAAATTTGAAACAAAAAGAAACAACTTCAAAGCTTAAAATCATTCCATTGGGTGGTTTAGAGCAGATTGGCATGAACATTACTGCCTTCGAGTACGAAGACAGTATTATTGTCGTGGATTGCGGATTGTCATTCCCGGAGGATGATATGTATGGAATTGATTTGGTAATCCCTGACATCACTTACTTAAAGGATAACATTGAGCGGGTAAAAGGATTTTTTATTACACATGGACACGAAGACCATATCGGAGCAATTCCTTATGTATTAAAGGAAATAAATGTACCGATTTATGCGACCAAGCTGACAGTCGGCATTATTGACAATAAGTTAAAAGAGCACAATATGCTTACATCTGTAAAGCGTAAAGTGGTAAAGTACGGACAGCATATTAATCTGGGCTGTTTCCGTGTAGAATTTATTAAGACAAATCACAGTATTCAGGATGCTGCAGCACTTGCAATTTATTCTCCGGCAGGTATTGTAGTGCATACAGGTGACTTTAAGGTGGATTATACACCGGTAATCGGAGATGCGATTGATTTACAGCGTTTTGGTGAAATTGGCAAAAAAGGTGTGCTGGCATTGATGTGTGACAGTACAAATGCAGAGAGACCGGGTTTTACGATGACAGAAAAGTCTGTCGGCCAAACGATTAATCAGATTTTTGAGGACCATGACTCTTCAAGAATTATTATTTCTACGTTTGCTTCAAATGTAGATCGTGTGCAGCAGATTATCAATGCTGCATACAAAAACGGCCGTAAGGTAGTAGTAGAAGGCCGAAGCATGGTAAATATCATTGGTACAGCCAGTGAATTAGGATATATTCAGATTCCGGAGAATACGTTAATTGATATTGAGTCATTAAAAAATTATCCGGATGAGCAGCAGGTAATTATCACTACGGGAAGTCAGGGAGAATCTATGGCTGCATTATCCCGCATGGCATATGGTATTCATCGTAAGATTACCATTAAGCCAAATGATACGATTGTCTTTAGTTCGAATCCGATTCCGGGGAATGAAAAGGCAGTTTCAAATGTAATTAATGAATTGGCAAGAAAAGGTGCCAATGTTATTTTTCAGGATGTACATGTGTCAGGTCATGCCTGTCAGGAAGAGATTAAATTGATGTATTCTCTCTTACATCCGAAGTATGCAATTCCGGTTCATGGAGAATATCGTCATTTGATTGCACAGGCCAGAATTGCAGAAAGCCTTGGAATAGACAAGGAGAATATTTTTATACTTTCATCAGGGGATGTACTGGAGCTGGATTCAGAAAGTGCAGAAGTAACAGGAAAAGTGCATACCGGTGGAATTATGGTAGATGGCCTTGGTGTTGGAGATGTGGGCAATATTGTGCTGCGTGACAGACAGCATCTTGCAGAAGATGGTATTATCATTGTAGTGATGACTCTGGAAGCAGGAAGCGGTCAGGTACTTGCAGGACCGGATATCGTATCCAGAGGATTTGTTTACGTTAGAAATTCAGAAGGCCTGATGGAAGATGCAAGGCAGATTTTAGATGATAAGATGCAGTACTGCATGGATAATGGAATTACAGACTGGAGCAGGATTAAGGCGGAAGTAAAGGATGTGCTTGGAGAGTTCGTATGGAAGGAGACAAAGCGCCGTCCGATGATTATGCCAATCATTATGGAAGTTTAGAACTGCGAAAGTAAGGAATAATTCTATCTAAAGGACAGGGAATAGAGGATAAAATGCAATGAGTACAAGTAATAAAGTAGTATTTCGTTTTGTAAGAATCAGTTTTTCAATTTTAGTATTATTAGTCGTCTTTATTGGTGCATTTAAGGCCAGTACGTTCTGTTATGAATTTGGTTATCGTATTTTTTCAGAGTCGCCAGTTGCAGAAGAGCCGGGAATGGATATTGTAGTTTCCATTGACGCAGGGGATTCGATTGCAGATATCAGTAAAGAATTAGAGAAAAAAGGATTAATAAGAGATTCCTGGTTATTTGTAGGACAGTACTACTTATCTGCATATGTAGATGAACTTTTACCTGGTTCTCATACGTTGAATACTTCTATGACTGCAAAGGAAATGATGGTTGTGATGTCTACACCAGCGGAAGAAGTGGAGAACGAATAGTGATTGTTGATGAACGCCTGGTAACTTTTATTAATTCTTTTGATACCGGCAATACAGAAGAATTAGACCAGATAGAAAAAGAAGCAATAGAAACTTATGTGCCGATTATCCGCAAAGAAATGCAGACTTTTTTGAAAATGCTGCTTGCAATTAAGAAGCCTTTGCGGATTTTAGAGGTAGGTACAGCGATTGGATTTTCTGCTATTTTAATGGCAGAGTATAATCCGGTGCAGTGCCAGATTACTACAATAGAAAATTATGAAAAAAGAATTCCGATCGCCCGGGCTAATTTTGTCCGGACGGGACGGGATAAGCAGATTACCTTGTTAGAAGGTGATGCGGCAGAGGTTTTGAAGACTTTAGAAGAACCTTTTGATTTTATTTTTATGGATGCAGCAAAAGGGCAGTATGTACACTTTATGCCGGAAGTACTTCGTCTTTTGAAAAAAGATGGAATACTGGTGTCGGATAATGTGCTGCAGGATGGGGATATTATAGAATCCCGTTATGTTGTGACAAGAAGAAACCGCACGATTCATAAGCGGATGCGGGATTATTTGTATCAGCTGACACACCATGAAGAATTGGTAACATCTATTTTGCCGATTGGAGATGGGATTACGGTCAGCGTTAAAAAATAACGTTTAGGAAGGCTTTAAGCTTATGAGAAAGAAACCAGAATTAATGATTCCGGCCAGCAGTCTGGAAGTTTTAAAAATTGCAGTCATGTTTGGTGCGGATGCGGTCTATATTGGCGGTGAGGCTTTTGGACTTAGAGCGAAGGCAAAGAATTTCACTTTAGAAGAAATGAAAGATGGAATTGAATTCGCACATGCTCATGATGTAAAGGTATATGTAACTGCTAATATTTTAGCCCACAATAGTGACTTGGATGGCGTTCGGGAATATTTTGCGGAATTGAAAAAAATTGGTCCGGATGCATTAATTATCGCAGATCCTGCAATTTTTATGATTGCAAAAGAGGTATGTCCGGAGATTGAACGGCATGTCAGTACACAGGCGAATAACACAAATTATGGAACCTATCTCTTCTGGCATCAGTTAGGCGCACAGCGTGTAGTAACAGCCAGAGAGCTTTCCATTGCAGAGATAAAAGAAATCCGGTCGCATATACCGGATGAATTAGAGATAGAGACTTTTATTCATGGAGCAATGTGTATTTCTTATTCCGGAAGATGTCTTCTTTCGAATTATTTCACGGGAAGAGATGCCAATCAGGGTGCCTGCACTCATCCATGCAGATGGAAGTATGCAGTTGTGGAAGAAAAGCGTCCGGGAGAATATTTTCCGGTTTATGAAAATGAGCGCGGAACCTATATTTTCAACTCTAAGGATTTATGCATGATTGAGCATATTCCGGATTTGGTGGATGCCGGAATCGACAGCTTTAAAATTGAAGGAAGAATGAAGACGGCCTTGTATGTGGCGACTGTGGCACGTACCTATCGTAAGGCAATTGACGATTACTTTGAATCACTGGAAAAATATCAGGCAAATATGCCATGGTATTTGGATCAGATTTCAAATTGTACCTATCGGCAGTTTACAACAGGATTCTTTTATGGAAAACCGTCAGAAGAGGCACAGATATATGACAGCAATACCTATTTAAGAGAGTATACTTATTTAGGCATTGTAGGTGAGCAGAATGAAGAAGGGTTATATCAGATTGAGCAGCGCAACAAGTTTTCTGTTGGAGAGGAAATCGAAGTGATGAAGCCAAATGGAGAAAATGTTGTAGTGACAGTAAAAGCAATTCGGGATGAAAAGGGGGCAGAAATGGAATCTGCGCCGCATCCTCAGCAGATTCTTTACATCGATTTGGGACAGCCTTTGGATAAATATGATATCTTGCGGAGAAAAGAAGAGGAATTATAACTAATAAGCGCAGCTGGCATGCATGACTGGCGGCGGGAATTGCGAAGGGAGCGATAGTTATGAGTAAGGATAAGTATGTTGCATATGTAGGTACGTATACCCATGAAAACAGCGTTGGAATTCATATCTATGATATAGACGTGGAGAAGGCCAGCCTGATTGAGAAAAAGGTTATTCCAATTAATAATCCATCGTATTTGACCATTTCTAAAAATAAGAAGTTTTTATATTCCATTGCAGATGAAGGTGTAGAAGCATTTAAAATTTTAGAAGATGGAGATTTGGAATCGATCAACAAGTCCGGCATTGGCGGCATGAGAGGCTGTTATGTGGAAGTAGATGATGAAAATCGCTACTTATTTGTAGGCGGACATCATGATGGCCGTGTGAGTATGCTTTCTTTGAATGCAGATGGAAGTATTAACGGAGTCTCAGATGGTATTTTTCATCAGGGAATGGGCCGTAGTATCGAGCAGCGTAATTATATCCCTCATGTAGATTGTGTGAAGCTGACACCGGATCAGAAGTTTTTATGTGCAGTTGATAATGGTTTAGATCATGTAAAGATTTATCGTGTGGATTATGAAAGAGGTAAATTAAAGTTAGCACACATTGTCCGCGGACAGATGCAATCTGCGCCAAGAATGATTCGTTTTTCACAGAATGGGAAGTATGCCTACATATTGTACGAAATTGCAAATGTAATCGAGGTATACAGATATGATGGAACAGAAAATGTTCCTGTTTTTGAAAAAATTCAAACAATTTCGACAATGGCAAAAAATGACAGCTATAATTGTGCAGCATCGGGTATGGAACTGTCACCTTCGGGCAAATATTTATACTGTTCAAACGCAGGAATTAACTCGGTTGTCTGTTATCAAATTGATGAAGAGACAGGAATGCTGTCAGTAGTTTTTAATACAAGAATCAATAGTGACTATCCGAAAGTATTAGCAGTTTTACCGGATGATGAGCACTATGTAACATTGAATAATAATTCAAATGCAATTATGACTTATAAAGCAGAATATGAAAAGAAATATTCTCTGTGGAAAGGAAAACCGGTTAAAGTAGATACACCGAATTGTATTTGTATTATGGAATTGCCGTAATAAATATTCAGCCCAGAATAATTCTGGGCTGATTTTTAGCTTGTGAGAAACTTCGTTCCCATAAATCAATTCTTTTTTGTTTAGAAATAAAATTCTCTGACAGAATCCATCTTTGCACTCATGTTTATAAATAAGGCATCTGCAATTGTCAATGCTGCCATAGCTTCAACTACGACAACTGCGCGTGGTGCGATGATTGGATCATGTCTGCCATGGATATTAATGTCAATTTCTTCGCCTGTTTTATTCACGGTTTGCTGTGTGGCAGCAATAGAAGGAGTTGGTTTGATGGAAGCACGTAAAATAATATCACTTCCGTCACTCATTCCGCCTAAGATGCCGCCTGCATGATTCGTGGCCTTTTCGATTTCACCGTGTTCTCCGATACGGAAAGCATCGTTGTTTGTTTTTCCGGTTGCCTTTGCTGCTTCAAAGCCATCACCGATTTCAAAGCCTTTTACCGCACCGATAGACATAATTGCTTTCGCAAGGTTTGCGTCTAATTTTTCAAAAACCGGATCACCGATACCAATTGGCATACCGGAAATCACACATTCTACGACACCCCCTGCAGAATTGTGCTCCGTCATACAGCTTTCTAAATAAGCAGAAGCGTTTGCAGCAGCTTCGATATCCGGCATGTAAAGCGCATTCTGCGAAATCTGCAGAGGATCAAAGTTTTTTTCATCGCAGACAATTGGACCAATAGATTTCGTATAGGTAGTAAAGGTAATACCTAATTGATTTAAAATTTTAACTGCAATAGCACCAGCGGCAACTCTGCCGATGGTTTCACGGCCGGAGGAACGTCCGCCGCCGCGATAGTCGCGGAAACCGTATTTCATATCAAAAGTGTAATCTGCATGTCCCGGGCGATAATAGGATGCGATTTCACTATAATCCTTTGAACGCTGATTTTCATTGTATACTACTAGAGAAATTGGTGTTCCAGTGGTTTTTCCTTCAAAAACACCGGATAAAATCTGAACGATATCGCCTTCTTTTCTAGGAGTCGAAAACTGAGACTGACCCGGCTTTCTGCGGTTTAAAAATTTCTGAATATCTTCTTCGCATAAATAAAGTCCGGCAGGGCAGCCGTCTACAACGACACCCAGACCTGCGCCGTGAGATTCTCCCCAGGTAGTAATTTTAAAAATTGTTCCAAATGTAGAGCCAGCCATAATGTATTTCCTCTCGTAAAAAGTATATCTGAATTTGTAAAGAATATTATAAAAGATTTTTCTTTGCATGACAATAAAAATATGATAAAGTATGTAAGAATTAAAATGCTGCTGCTCACAGAACCATCTGACACTTGCTGTGGGATGGCGATAAATTAAATTAGGGTAGTATGCAATAAGGATGGAAGCATATTTATGAGCAAACAATATTATGTAAAAAAATTAAATAAACCAATTCAGTGGAATGTGACAGTACCAGGGTCAAAGAGTATGACAAACAGGGTATTGTTATTAGCTGCTTTACAGACTGGAAGGATTACCGTAGATGGAGTATTATTTTCGGATGACTCCAGAGTATTTTTAGGTTCCCTGCAGTCTTTGGGATTTGATTTGGAAATTGATGAAGAGAATAAGCAGGTCATTTTAAAGGGCTGCGGAGGCAGTATTCCAAAGCAGGAAGCAGAAATTTATGTGGGGAGTGCCGGAACGGCCGCGCGTTTTTTAACAGCGATGCTTGGCTGTTCAAAAGGTACGTATGTAATCAATGCTTCAGAACAGATGAAAAAACGGCCAATGAAGCCATTGTTTGAATTATTAGAGCAGTTAGGGGCAGAGATTTCTTATTTGGAAGAGGAATATTTTCTGCCGGTACGTATTACAGGCTGTATGAAGGCATCCGGAAAAGAAGATGAGTTGACAGAAACACAGGAAAATATCAGTTCAGTATCAGCCGCACAGGGGGAATGGCATCCGAAGTATATGGAATTAGATATCAGTAAAAGTACCCAGTTCTTAAGTGCCATGCTGTTAATTGCGCCGATGTTTAAACAGGGACTTAAGATTCACATTACCAGCCGGAAAAAGGATGGATCATATATTCGCATTACTCGTCATATGATGGAAGAATTTGGAGTAAAGACGATATTTGATGGTGAGGATTATTTTGTGCCGGCAAATGCGTCATACTATAAAGGTCAGTATACTGTAGAACCTGATATGTCGGCAGCCTGTTATTTTTATGCGGCAGCAGCGATGACGGGAGGAAAGGCGCTGGTGCGGAATGTGCATATGGATAATACCCAGGGTGATTTAAAATTTTTAGAAGTATTAAAGCAGCTGGGATGTCGGGTAGAAGAAGAAGCAGCTGGGATTGCTGTGACAGGACCGGCACAGGGAGAATTGAGAGGGATTTCTCTTAATATGAACGATTTTTCAGACCAGACCATGACACTGGCGGTGATAGCACCATTTTGTAAGGATAAGGTGCACATCGAGGGAATTGGGCATATTCGTCTGCAGGAATCAGACAGACTGCATGGAATTGCCACAGAATTAACACGCCTTGGGGTGAAGTGTGAAGAAGAAGAGGCTGCTATCACGATTTATCCAGACATGCCGCAGGCAGGTGTAGTGGAAACCTATGAAGATCATCGAATGGCTATGGCATTTTCTTTGATTGGTTTGCTTGTAGATGGAATTGTGATTGATAATCCAATGTGCTGCCGTAAGACATTCGAAAATTATTTTGAAATATTGGATAAGCTGTGTAATGCAGATGGTGAAAATGTAGAAGCATAGAAAGGAATATTATGTACGAATTATTAAAAGAAGAGGGAAGAGCAAAACGAGCGGTGTTTCACACCGTTCATGGTGATATTCAGACACCGGTATTTATGAATGTAGGTACTGTTGCTGCGATTAAGGGAGCAGTATCTACCGAAGATTTGGAGCAGATTAAATGTCAGGTGGAATTATCAAATACTTATCATTTACACGTGCGTACCGGAGATAAATTAATTAAAGAGGTGGGAGGACTTCATAAGTTTATGTCCTGGAATAAGCCGATTTTAACAGATTCCGGCGGATTTCAGGTGTTCTCTCTGTCAGGACTTCGCAAAATTAAAGAAGAAGGGGTATATTTTAATTCTCATATTGATGGTGCCAAGATATTTATGGGACCGGAAGAGAGTATGCAGATTCAGTCAAACCTTGGTTCTACGATTGCCATGGCATTTGATGAATGTCCGCCGGCACTGGCAGAGCGTTCTTATGTAGAAAATTCAGTAGACAGAACAACCCGCTGGCTGGAACGCTGTAAAAAAGAGATGGCACGTTTAAATTCATTGGAGGATACGGTAAATAAGAATCAAATGCTTTTTGGTATCAATCAGGGAGCCATTATGCCGGATATTCGTATCGATCATGCAAAACGCATTTCAGAGATGGAATTGGATGGTTACGCAGTGGGCGGTCTTGCAGTAGGAGAGTCTCATGAACAAATGTATCATATTTTAGATGAAGTCGTTCCTTATCTGCCGAAAAATAAGCCGACTTATCTGATGGGGGTTGGTACACCGGCGAATATTTTAGAGGGCGTAGAACGAGGAATCGATTTCTTTGACTGTGTTTATCCATCCAGAAATGGACGTCATGGACATGTATACACCAATCAGGGGAAAATTAATTTATTTAATCAAAAATATGAAAAAGATATGCGTCCAATTGAAGAAGGCTGCGGCTGTCCTGCCTGCCAGAGATATTCCAGAGCTTATATCCGCCATTTGTTAAAAGCAAAAGAAATGCTTGGAATGAGACTTTGTGTGCTTCACAACCTGTATTTCTACAACACAATGATGGAAGAAATCAGAGATGCTTTGGATGCGGGCAGATTCAAATCCTACAAAGAAGAGAAACTTTACAATATGGGGCAGATTAACCGAGAGAAAGAAGCAGCAGGAAAGTAACAGTTCAGTCCGTGTCATTTGTATTATGGCTAAACTGTTATAAAAAAATTATGAAATATAAAGGAATCTCTTGCCGAATGGCAGGTTTTTGTGTACAATATTAAAAGTGTGTAAAATAGTAACGAAAATACGGTTATTATTCGGTGAGCAAGTTCACTCGTTACTTAAAGATACGAAGTTTTAGGAGGATGGATTTATGTTATCAATTTTAGCAACAGGAACCGGTGCAGCTGCAGGCGGTACATTTACAATTGTATGGATGATTGCGTTATTTGCTATTATGTATTTTATGACAATCAGACCACAGCAGAAAGAAGAAAAGAGAAAAAGAGCGATGCTTTCTGAGCTTGCAACAGGTGATACCGTTTTAACAACAAGCGGTTTCTATGGTACAGTAATCGATATTACAGATGATACTGTTATTATCGAGTTCGGAAGCAATAAAAACTGCCGTATCCCAATGCAGAAAGCAGCAATTGCAGCAGTAGAAAAACCGGAACAGGCATAATGAATGAGATATAAATGTCACGTTAGTTTACTAGCGTGGCATTTTTTTCGTTTAAGAACAATTTTATTATAGGAAATTCGTTCTATTTTTAATAAAAACCGACGAGTTATAACGTCAGCTTATAGAAAACATAAAAAAGAAAAATGAAGAAAAGGTTGAAATGTTTCCAAAGATACATTATTATATAAAAATATACATAGAAAAGGATTGTTAAAAATTTAGCAGAATAAAATTTAACAGTCAGAGACGGGAAGAAAAAGAAAAACGGAGGACCAATATGAAAAGTGATAATTGTAGACAGGGGATGCAGCAGGCACC
>CAYYZV010000071.1:0-10334 GCA_964476275.1 uncultured Roseburia sp. | reverse complement strand
CATTATTTCCGGATATGACAGTGGAACAGAATATTGCCTGTGGTGTAAGGGATAAAAATAAAAAAGATTTCATTGTGCAGGAATTTGTTCGTGCAATGAATCTGGAGGGGATGGAGAAAAAGAAACCATATCAGCTCTCAGGAGGGCAGCAGCAGCGTGCTGCGTTAGCTCGTATTTTAGCGAATGAACCAGAGGTGCTGCTTTTGGATGAACCATTTTCTGCGCTTGACAGCTTTTTAAGATTCCAATTGGAAAGAGAGGTTCATGAAAGCATGAAAAGATTTGGAAAAACGGTAATTCTCGTTTCGCATGACAGGGATGAAGTATTTCGACTTTCAGACAGTATCGCGACAATGAAGGACGGAGTGATTGAAACAATCGGAGATAAGCAGGAAGTTTTTCACAATCCCAAAACAAAGAATGGTGCTATACTAACAGGCTGTAAAAATATTTCCCAGGCACAAATGGTTGATTCAGAACATATCTATGCAAAGGATTGGGATATGACGCTTCGTGTATCCGCAGTTACATCAAATGTGAAATATGTGGGAATCCGCATGCATGATGTACAGGTTTCGTCTGAGAAAGATGAAAATACGATAGACTGTAAGGTTATGGGAGAAATTGAGAATCCATTTTCCTATACGGTCATGTTACATCCAATGGGAAAAAATGCTAAAACGCAGATTGGTATTCAAATGAATAAAAGTGATTGGAAGCGCATGCGAGATAATCGGCTTACAGCTTGTTTTCCATCGGATGCAATTCTTTTATTGGAGGAGTAATGATTGGTATGAAAAAATTAGTTTCATATTTAGAAGCACGAGATTTATTACTTAGCAGAACGAAACCTGTTGAAACAGAGTTTGTTTCACTGGAAAATTGCTCAGGGCGTATTCTGGGTGAAGATTTAGCAGCGACAGAGAATGTTCCGCCATTTGACCGTTCACCTTATGATGGATATGCGTTCCGTTCTGTGGATTCAAAGAAGGCAGCACCGGAGAACCCTGTTACACTGCGAATTCTAGAGGAAATTGCGGCTGGAGAAATCTCTCATTATGCTGTAACAGAAGGGTGTGCGGTTAAGGTCCTTACCGGTGCACCAATTCCAAAAGGAGCAGATGCTGTGACAAAGTATGAGCTGACAGAATTTACGGAAGAGTCAGTCACAATCTTTGAACCATCGTCAAGCGGAGATAATATTGTACGAACAGGAGAAGATGTAAAGATTGGTGATATTTTAGCAGAATGTGGAACCTTGATTGATCCGGGGCTGGCAGGAACGCTGGCATCACAGAATATCTCAATGCCGCAGGTATACCGAAATCCTAAAATAGGAATCATTTCTACAGGGAGCGAGCTCTTAGAAGTAGGGGCAGAATCAGAACCAGGTAAGGTTTATGATTCGAACCAATATATGTTGAGTGCCGCACTTAGTAAAATCGGTTGTATCCCGGTTATTTTGGGTAGTGTAAAAGACAGTACAGAAGAGATTTGCAAGTTGATTTTAAAAGGATTGAAGGAATGTGATGCATTATTATTGACTGGCGGGGTGTCTGTAGGAGACTATGATTTAACCCCTGCGGCAATGGAAATGGCAGGTGTGGAAATGTTATTCCGGGGTGTAGACATAAAGCCGGGTATGGCATGTGCCTATGGTATTAAGGATGGTAAGCTTGTTTGCGGTCTTTCGGGAAATCCGGCATCAGCCATCACAAATTTTTATGCAATTGCCTGTCCGGCAATGAAAAAACTTTGTGGCGATAAAGATTTTCTTCCGGTTGAAATTACGGTCAGACTGAAAGATGGTTTTAAAAAGAAAAGCCCTGGTACGAGATTTTTACGTGGAAGTCTGGAGTTTTCGGATGGAGTTGTGCGTATGAGAATTCCCAAAGAACAGGGAAATGTGGTTTTGAGCAGTACGATAGGATGCAGCGCAATGGCCATTGTTCCCGCAGGCAGTGGTTCACTGCTCGCTGATACAGAACTGAAAGGATTTTTGATATGAAAAAGATAAATGTTGAAGATGCTGTTGGAATGGCACTTTGTCATGATATTACTGCTATGCGTGATGGTTTTAAAGGTGCGGCGTTTAAGCGGGGACATGTGATACAGCAAGAGGATATTAGTGAACTTTTGGATTTGGGAAAACGTACAGTTTTTGTCTGGGAAGAAAATGCTGGTGAAATACATGAAGAAGACTGTGCACTTCGTATGGCAGCGATGGCTCCGGTAGAAGGCGCGCATTATACTGAACCGTCGGAAGGAAAAGTTCTTTTGATTGCAGATCAAAGAGGAATGTTCAGAGTGAATACAGAGCTTTTGCAGAAAATAAATTCGATAGGAGACATTACAATTTCTACACTTCCGGATCATTATCCGGTGGAGTCGGGTGCAAGGCTGGCATCCATGAGAATTGTTCCATTGGTAACACAGGAAGAACAGATCATTCAGGCGGAGGAGCTTTGTAAAGCAGAAAAGCTCCTTGACCTTTGCCCATATCAATATAAAAAAGCAGGGGTCATTATAACGGGTTCGGAAATTTATAACGGCCGTATAAAAGATAAGTTTGAGCCTGTTGTACGTGCAAAGCTTGCTCATTATCCTTGTGAAATTCTGGGTGTAACAATATGCGATGATGAGTTGGAAATGATAGTAGGCGCAGCAAAAGTTTTTTTAGAAGCAGGTGCAGATTTTCTTATCTTCACGGGTGGAATGTCTGTAGACCCGGATGATTTGACACCAACGGCAATCCGCAAAATTGGCGCTGATATCATAAGCCATGGTGTACCATCACAGCCTGGAAACATGACACTTGTATCATACCTTGGGCAAACGGCGATACTTGGAGTTCCGGGAGCAGCAATCAGCTTGCCAACTACAATGTTTGATGTATTTTTACCTCAGATTTTTGCAGGAATTCCGTTTACAAAAAAAGATTTGATTCGTTTGGGTGATGGTGGACTTTGTCAGATGTGTAAATCTTGTCATTTCCCAAATTGTACATTTGGAAGGTATTAATAATGAAAGATACATTTGAACGCAATATTACATATCTGCGCTTGTCTGTAACAGACCGCTGCAATATGCGATGCCGTTATTGTATGCCAAAAGAGGGCATATGCAAAAAGCAGCATGAGGAAATGCTGAATGAAGATGAGATGATTCGGGCGGTAGAAGCAGCAGCGGCTTTAGGAGTTACAAAGGTTCGTATTACTGGCGGTGAACCGCTTGTGAAAAAGAATATTCTCTCAATTTGCAGACGTGTGGCAGAGATTTCAGGAATACAGGAAGTATGCATGACTACGAATGGTACCCTGTTGCCGGAATTTGCGAAGCCTTTGCAGGAAGCAGGGGTTACTCGTATCAATATCAGCCTTGATACAATGGATAGCAAAAAATATGCCTGCCTTACGAGAGGTGGATGTTACGATAAAGCAATGCAGGGGATAGAAGCAGCTCTTTGTGCCGGATTTGATAAAGTAAAAATAAATACGGTATTGATTGGCGGCTATAACGATGATGAGATTGAAATTCTTGCAGATTTAACAAGAAAGTATCCGGTGGATGTGAGGTTTATTGAGCTAATGCCTATGTATGATGGCAAAGATTTCGGACCAGAAGCATTCGTTCCATGTTCCGTGGTGCTGGAACGGCTTTTGGAACTTATTCCAGTGCCGCAGGATGATGGTGTTGCAAAATTATATCGACTGCCTGGAGCAAGAGGAAATATTGGACTTATTAGTCCGGTTAATGCTCATTTCTGTGCTCAGTGCAATCGGTTGAGATTGACAGCAGATGGGAAATTGAAACCCTGCTTACATTCTGATACGGAGTATTCTATCAAGGGAATGGATTTTCCAAATGTAATGGAACAAATGCGGACAGCGATTTTAAGTAAGCCAAAATGTCATGGGGAATTGTCTTATTATCATCGCAGTGAAGCAGGGCGTAATATGAACCAGATAGGAGGATGAGCATGAAAAAAATACCTGTTTTGGGATTTTCTGCATATTCCGGTACAGGAAAGACGACCTTAATTGAAAGGCTGGTAAGAAATTTAAAAATGCAGGGACTTCGTGTTGCAGTGATCAAGCATGATGCGCATCGGATTGAAATTGACCGGGAGGGAAAAGATTCATGGAGATTCACCCAGGCAGGTGCGGAAATTTCTATCGTAAGTTCTGCAGAAAAAACGGCTTGTATTGAACAGCGTTCATTGCAGTTTGAGCAGGTAATTGCTAAAGTGCATGACGTGGACCTGATTCTTGTGGAAGGATATAAAAAAGAACCGCTGACACAGATTGGTATTTGTCGAAAAGAAACCGGAAAGGATTTTCCGGATGATTTGAGCAGATATGTGGCTGTTGTAACTGATATAGAAGAAATTAAGACAGATGTACCGAAATTTGATTTTGAAGATATAGATAAGTTGACGGAGTTTATTATGAAAAATATGGATGATTTTACGCATTTTAATGAACAGGGACGTGCCAAAATGGTAGATGTGGGTGAGAAGGAATCTTCATGTCGTACTGCAGTGGCCGCTGCAAGGGTATTAGTAAATAAGGAAACCTTTGCCCTGATTAAATCAGGTGGAATGAAAAAGGGAGATGTTCTGACGGTGGCACAGATTGCAGGAATTATGGGAGCAAAGAATACGCCGGATATTATTCCAATGTGTCATCCGATTCTGCTGAATGGAATTGACATGGAACTTTCTATGGATGAAAGTCGAAATTCTATTGAAATTCGTGCAGTAGTTTCCTGTAATGGGCGCACTGGGGTTGAAATGGAAGCATTGACAGCTGTTTCTACAGCGGCTCTCACGGTGTATGACATGTGCAAAGCAGTACAAAAGGATATTGTAATTACGGATATTCGGTTACTTGATAAAACAGGCGGGATTCATGGAGATTTTCATAGAAAGGAAGAAGAATAGTGAGATATACAGCAGCGGTAATTACAGTTAGTGACAAAGGGGCACGCGGAGAGCGGACAGATACCAGTGGTCCGGCAATTTGCGAAATGCTGCGCAAGGCAGATTATGAAGTCAAATACTATAAGATAATTCCTGATGAGATGGAAGATATAAAATTAGAATTAATAAAATGTGCGGATGAACTTAAAATCAAACTGATCCTTACAACGGGAGGAACAGGTTTTTCGCCAAGGGATATTACGCCTGAGGCCACATTGGCGGTTGTAGATCGTGAAGCCAGAGGAATCGCAACAGCTATGTGCACAGAGAGTTTGAAAATTACAGCACGGGCATGTCTTTCCCGCAGTGCAGCCGGAATCAGAGGAGAAAGCCTCATTGTAAATCTTCCGGGAAGTGAAAAAGCAGCAAAAGAAAACCTAAGCGCAGTATTAGACGCCATAGGGCATGGGTTGGACATGCTTTCTTCTGCTGGCTCAGCGGATTGTGCTTCACCTATAGTGATAAAAAAAGAATCTCCGTCCATGGATGAATGGATGAAGGAAGCAAAAGCAGATCCCGAAGCAGGAAAAATTGGAATGTATCTTGTACATAATGGAGTTGTCAGGGAAACCCCAAAGGCAGAAGTAAGAAAAGGGGAAAAAGATGTAAGGCCGGTGACAGGAATGCTGTTTTCCTATGATGAAGAAAAAGCCGCTTTGGCTGTTGAAGAAACCCGGAAAATGGAAGGAATATACTATGTGCGGATTTGGCTGAATGAAGGGGAACTTCAGGTGGGAGATGACATTATGTATGTTCTTGTTGGTGGTGATATTAGACCAAGAGTGATAGAAGCACTGAATTTCCTTGTGGGAAAAATCAAAGCGGAGTGTGTATCAGAAACAGAGATTTTTTCATAACATCAGAATTGGATTTAAAAACAGAAAAATGCGCTAAAGAGGGATTGTCCTGAATATCAATAATTTCAGAAACAATCCCTTCTTTTTAAAGTTCTTTGCAGCTTCCATGTTCTATCAACTGATGCGGAACAATAATTTTTGTAGCCATAAGATTCGGATTCTCAATATGGTTAATCATCTGAGAAGCAGCTTCCATGCCAAGCTGAAAAGCGTTAATATCCACAGAAGTAATCTGTGGTGAAGCAAATCTTGCAATGAGTGAATTGTTAAAAGAAACAATGGATAAATCGTCCGGGATGGAAAGGTTCAGTTCCATACAGACGTATTTTAACATAAATGCAATAATATCATCGCATACCACAACGGCAGTCGGCCGGTCCGGTCCCGCCAGGAGATTTTTGATCAATTCAAAGTGTGCACAGCTTTCCAATGGCAGTTCTATGCAATAATCATCGCGAATCGGAAGCTGGTTTGTGAGCATTGCAAGCTGATACCCGGTTTTTCGTTCAAAAGAAAATAAAAGCTCGAAACTTTGGCCGATATAGGCGATTTTTTTATGCCCTTTTTTAATCAAATGCTCAGTGGCTTCCCGCCCTGCCAATTGGTTGTCATTGTCGATATAAATAGTTTGGTTTATGTACTGATTTGCTTTTCCTACAATCGCATATAAAAGTCCCTCATTATAAAGGTAATTAATAATAGAATCATCTGCGCGGGAATAGAGAACGATAAATCCATCTACCTGCCCAAGCTTGACCATAGATTGAATGACGGATAATAATTCTTCATCCGAACTGCCGGTAATAATGGTATTTGTATAATTCTTATGATTACAGAAAGAACTGACACCTCTGATAGCTTCTAAAAAAAAGGTGTTTTCAAAAACTTCCTTTTGGTATGGAGGAAGAATAATTCCAATAGTTTTTGTTTCAGACGCAGTGCCGCCTGAAGAAAAATTTGTTTCATATCCAAGTTCAGCAATGGCACGGCGGACCTTTTCCTTTGTTTCATCACTGATAGAAGGATGGTTTTTACAGGTCCTGGAAACAGTAGAAGGCGACACACCTGCAAGTGCTGCAACATCTTTAAGCGTAACTGCCATGATAAATTCTCCTAAGTAAACTATAAAAAGATAATTCTATTTTAATGCATTAATGCAAAAAAGTCAAATCTTAATGCAAATTTAGTGCAAAAACGTGCATGGAAAGAAAAATATAAAAAATAGTGGATATTTAAGGACATTCCATTATTAAAAAGTCCTAAAAATCAAGCGAAAAATTTGTGAATAAGGAAGAAAAATGGAAAGTTTGCGCAAAAGTCTTGCAAAAATTGCGTAAAAAATACTATAATAGCAGTGCAAAATTGCAAAAGAAAAGCTTTGAACGAGGAGGAAAGTATGAACAGAACAGCAGGTATTTTATTACCAATCTCAAGTCTTCCATCTAAGTATGGAATTGGATGTTTTTCCAAGAGTGCATACGAGTTTGTGGATTGGCTGAAAGAAGCTGGTCAGTGTTACTGGCAGATTCTGCCGTTGGTACCGACAAGTTATGGAGATTCTCCGTATCAGTCATTTTCTACTTATGCAGGAAACCCATATTTCATCGATTTGGAAAAATTGATTGAAGAAGGCGTACTCACAAAACAGGAGTGTAATAAAATAGACTTTGGCAGTAATGAGTCGGACATTGATTATGAAAAAATCTATAAGGGCCGTTACCAGCTCTTAAGAAAGGCGTATGAACGCAGCAACATCAGCCAAAATCAAGAATATAACCGCTTTGTGGAAGAAAATGCATGGTGGCTTAAGGATTATGCACTTTTCATGTCAGTAAAAGACAGATTTGAAGGAAAGCCGTGGACAGAATGGGCTGAGGATATTCGTTTAAGATACGGATTCGCTATGGATTACTATCGCGAAGAACTCTACTTTGATATCGAATTCCAGCAGTATATGCAGTTCAAATATTATGAACAGTGGACAGCATTGAAAAAATATGCAAATGAAAAGGGCGTAAATATTATTGGAGATATTCCAATTTATGTAGCAATGGACAGTGCTGATGTGTGGGCAAATCCGGAACTTTTCCTGTTGGATGAAGAAAACCTTCCAATCGCAGTAGCGGGATGTCCGCCGGATGGATTCTCTGCAACAGGGCAGCTTTGGGGAAATCCTTTATACAGATGGGATT
Source organism: uncultured Roseburia sp. (assembly GCA_964476275.1). Taxonomy (GTDB): domain Bacteria; phylum Bacillota; class Clostridia; order Lachnospirales; family Lachnospiraceae; genus Roseburia. The sequence continues at coordinate 2,304 of CAYYZV010000071.1, read as the reverse complement.
ATCATAAGTCTACAGGATATCAGTGGTGGATGAGCCGCTTAAGCTATTGCTTTAAATTATATGATGTAGTTAGAATTGATCATTTCCGTGGTTTTGATGAATATTATACTATTCCTTATGGTGAAGAAACTGCAATTAATGGAAAATGGGAAAAAGGACCGGGAATAGATCTGTTCCGCAGAATGAAGGAAGTATTGGGAGAACGCCCGGTAATCGCAGAAGATCTTGGTTATATGACAGATACTGTAAAACAGTTAGTAAGTGAGTCTGGTTTCCCGGGAATGAAGGTATTAGAATTTGCATTTGATTCCAGAGATACCGGAAATGCAAGCGATTATCTTCCACACAACTACATAGAAAATAGTGTGGCTTATACAGGCACACACGATAATGAAACTCTCACCGGATGGTTCAAAGGCATTACAAAAGAAGAGAAAAAGATGGCAAGAGATTATTTGAACAACCATTTCACACCAGATGAAGAACTGTACTGGTGCTTCGTTTGTGAAATTATGAAATCTCATGCGCATATGTGTATTATTCCAATGCAGGATTATCTCGGATGTGATAATGACTGCCGTATGAACCAGCCTTCGACAGTTGGAACAAACTGGAGATGGAGAGTGACAAAGAAAGAACTTTCAAAGAAGTTACAGAAGCAGATTAGAGAAATTACACGCAGATATGGACGTCTTTGCTGGCAGTGGGATGCAAAATATGAGGCCCCAAAGGCGGCAGCGAAAGCAACTGAAGCGTAATTTTCGGGGAATAAATTCATGGAAATTATTTTCTTGTTCTGTGTTGAAAACATTTTATAAACTAAGCATTTTTGATAATAAAGAGGTGTAATTATGATTCGCATACAAGATATTGCGGATATGGCAGGCGTAAGCAGAACAACCGTATCAAATGTAATCAGAGGAAATACAAAGAGAGTTTCCCAGGAAACAATTGATAAGATTACCAAAATATTAGACGAGCAGAACTATGTTCCGAGTATGGTATCTATGGGATTTTCGGGAAATGTATCTAAAATAATAGGTCTGGTTATATATCATCAGATTCACGGCATGAATGCGGTACAGGATACTTTCGTAGGAGAGCTTCTTGGAACAATTGAGTACGAAGTAAGAAAAAAAGGATATTATCTTATGCTGATCAGTGCAGAAACGAGTGACGAGGTAGTTTCTGCTGCTTCAGCATGGAATATGGAGGGCTTGATTGTTTTAGGATATTCTGAACAGGAATATCTCAAATTAAAGAAAAAGCTTAATAAAAAAATGATTTTAGTTGATACATATCCGGAAAATGAGTATACCTTCCAAAACGTAGGAATCGAAGATTACGATGGAGGATATTTGGTTGGCGAATATCTTTTGCAGTGCGGATATGATAAAGCTTTAATGATAGCAGAGACTAAAATGGGAAGTGATTATCATCGTTGGCTTGGATTTAAGGCTGCCATGGAAAAAAATGGGCAGACTTGTGATGAGTCCAGATATATTATTGTAGGAAAAGACAGGTTTATCAGAGAGGGACAGTATGCGCAGATGATACCGGAATTTCTGGAAGCAAAAGCCGTAGCCTTTTCGTCAGATTTTGCTGCAATAGAGGCCATGAGTATCCTGCAGGATAAGGGATATAGAATACCGGAGGATATTTCGATTGTTGGATTTGATGATAATATTTATGCAACAAAAGTCAGTCCAAAGCTCACAACAATCCGTCAGAACGTTCCTGAAAAAGCAAGAACGGTAGTAAACCGGTTATTGCGGATGATTGATGGGGAAAAATTGCCGGAAATGTGCATCAGAAATAAGGTAGAATTGATAAAAAGAGAGTCTGTGAAAGAATGAAAGCACCCCGTACAATGGTATATATCGTTGCACGGGGTGTAAATTTTTTTATACGGTTTGTGCAATCTATACAAAAACAAAAAAGGTGAATTGTGAGAGAATGTAGTTTCGCATGAAACCATTTGAAAACATGGTATTTTCTTAATATGATAGATTCATACAAAGACTGTAAATTTATATTTTTAGGAGGTTCAGTTTATGAAAAAGAAACTGGTAAGTATGTTCTTAGTATGTGCTATGGCAGTAAGCGTTTTTGCAGGCTGCGGTGGTTCATCAAACAGTGGTGCAGCAGGCAGCACAGAAACAGGAAGCGGTAAAGAGGTTACACTTGAGCTTTTCTCAACAAAAGCAGAAAACGTAACAGTTATGCAGGCTCTTGCAGACAAATTTAATGAAACACATGAAGGCTACACAATCGAAGTAGTAGCTCCGGCAGATGCAGGAACAG
>CAYYZV010000070.1:0-10510 GCA_964476275.1 uncultured Roseburia sp. | reverse complement strand
AATCACAGATACGTGCTATAAAAAACAACAGGATAACGACAACAGGGTATGACAGCAGGGTGTATAGCAGATTAGAAATTAAAGGGGGCATACATTTATGCAGATTACAGATGTTAGAATTAGAAGAGTAGAAAAAGAAGGGAAAATGAAAGCTGTCGTATCAATCACAATCGACGAAGAATTCGTTGTTCATGATATCAAAGTCATCGAAGGCGAAAAAGGTTTATTTATTGCCATGCCTAGCAGAAAGGCGGCGGACGGAGAATATCGTGATATTGCTCATCCAATCAACTCTGAGACAAGAGAACAGATACAGAAACTGATTCTTGAAAAATATCAGGAAAATGTTGTCGCAGAAGAAGAATAAAAAACCAATGGGATGCCGTATAACGGCATCCCATTTTTAAAATGCTAAGAAACAGCAGAATTACACTGTACTTTTGGCAGAAATCTGCTAGAATAAAGGTCTAGCGGTAAAGGAGAGATAAAAATGTACTTAATTATTGGACTTGGAAATCCAACAAAGCAGTATGAAAAAACCCGCCATAATATAGGGTTTGATGTGATAGATGCTTTGGCGGAGAAATATAATATTAGTGTCACAGAAAAGAAGCACAAGGCTCTTTTTGGAAAAGGAGTCATCGAAGGCCGGAAAGTTGTGCTGGCAAAGCCGCAGACATTTATGAATTTAAGCGGCGAAAGTGTTGTGGAATTATTAAACTACTATAAAATGGACCCGGAAACAGAGATGATTGTCATTTATGATGATATCAGTCTCGCACCGGGTAATATCCGCATTCGTAAAAAAGGAAGTGCCGGCGGACACAATGGTATTAAAAATATCATCGCACTGACCGGAACACAGAATTTTATGCGGATTAAGGTCGGCGTAGGAGAAAAGCCAAAGGGATGGGATTTGGCAGATTATGTGCTCGGCAGATTTAGTGAAGAGGACCGTAAATGTGTAGAAGAGGCCATAAAGGATGCCGTAAGCGCCTGTGCGCTTATGGTCTGGGATGATGTGGATAAAGCCATGAATGACTATAATAGTAAGAAATGATGTAACTAAAAATTGTAAACAGACGTAATAGCAAGTAGGAAGGACAGGGGATTTTCGTGAAAAGTTTTACCGCACCGCTGCAGGAACTGCAGGGGTTTGAAGAAGCAGAAAAAGCGTTGAAAAGAGCAGCAGGACCTATACAGATATCAGGGTGTATCGATGCTGTAAAACCACATATGATTCATAGTATGAACAATGGGAAGGGAAACCGTATCATTGTTACTTCGCATGAACAAAAAGCCAAAGAATTATATGAAGAATATCTGTTTTTTGATAAAAGGACAGCATACTATCCGGCAAAGGATATTTTGTTTTATCAATCAGATATCCGAGGAAATGTACTGACAGCAGAACGTATTAATGCGTTGAAAATGATTGCCGAAGAAGAGGCGTGTACGATTATTACAACGTTTGATGGTTTGATGAATCCAATGCCGGGACCGAAGCGTTTTATTCGTGAGGTGATAAATTTAAGCGCCGGTCAGGACGTGGATTTAGAAGATTTGACAAAGCGTCTGGTGGAATTAGGATATGAAAAGAATTATCAGTCGGGCTCTAGAGGAGAATTTTCTGTGCGTGGAGGTATTATTGATATTTTTCCACTGACAGAGGAAAATCCATTTCGTGTGGAACTGTGGGGAGATGAGATTGATTCCATCCGTTCCTTTGATCCGGAAAGCCAGCGTTCCATCGAAAATATAGAAGAAATACGTATTTATCCGGCTTGTGAACTGGTGCTGACAAGCGAAGAACGGCAGACGGGTGTAGAAAAGATTCTGGCAGAAGCAAAAGTAGTTTCTGAAAAGCTGCGAAAAGAGATGAAAACAGAAGAGGCATACCGGGCTTTATCGACTGCAGAACAGTTTGCAGAGCAGACAATCGAGTATCATGTGAACGCAGGTCTGGATGCGTATCTATCTTATTTCTGTGAAGAAAGAGCGTCTTTATTGGATTATTTTGAGAAAGAAAATACCATTATTTTTTTAGATGAGACGATTCGTACACTGGAACGAGGAATGGCGACTGAAACAGAATTTTCTGAGAGTATGAAGCAGCGTTTGGAAAAAGGATATATTCTGCCGGGACAGATGCGCGAGCTGATTCCATATAAAGAGGTATTGGCGAAGCTGGCAGCTGCAAAATGTGTTGCTCTTGCAGCATTGGATTTAAAGAGCAGTCAGCTGGATATGAAGGAACACATTGCAATTGAGAGTAAGACCGTGAATCCTTACAATAATAGTTTTGAGCTTTTGGTAAAGGATTTAAACAGATATAAGAAAAATGGCTACCGGGTCATTTTGCTGTCAAGTTCTAGGACGAGAGCAAAGCGTCTGGCAGAGGATTTGATGGAAGAAGGACTAAATGCTTTTTATACAGAAGACTTTGACAAAGAGGTAAAGCCGGGAGAAATCATGACAGGACACGGCAAGCTGAAAAAAGGATATGAATATCCAATGATTAAGTTTGTAGTGATTTCGGAAAGTGATATTTTTGGTACAGAGAAAAAGAAGAAAAAACGGCATCGTGTTTACGAAGGTGAAAAGATTGCCAGCTTTACGGATTTAAGCATTGGTGATTATGTCGTGCATGAAAATCACGGATTGGGGATTTACAGAGGTCTGGAAAAAATTGTCGTAGACAAAGTGGAAAAGGATTACATCAAAATCGAATATGCGGGAAACGGTAATTTGTATATTCTGGCAACTCAGTTGGAGCTGATTCAAAAATATGCCGGTGCAGACGCTAAAAAGCCAAAGCTGAATAAATTAGGCGGGCAGGAGTGGAATAAGACAAAAACCAAAGTGCGTACTGCGGTAAAGGAAATTGCATCGGATTTAGTTGCACTCTATGCTGCAAGACAGAACCGGAAAGGCTTTGTTTATGGGCCGGATACGGTATGGCAGAGAGAATTTGAAGAAATGTTTCCTTTTGAAGAGACAGAGGATCAGGAACTTGCTATCGAAGCGACGAAACAGGATATGGAAAGTGAGAAGATTATGGATCGTCTTATCTGCGGTGACGTTGGCTATGGCAAGACGGAAATTGCGATTCGGGCCGCTTTTAAGGCAGTGCAGGACGGAAAACAGGTGGCATTTTTAGTGCCGACAACTATTTTAGCGCAGCAGCATTACAATAATTTTTTACAGAGAATGAAAGATTTTCCGGTAAATGTGGATTTACTCTGCCGGTTCCGCAGTGCAGCTGAACAAAAGAGAACCTTAGAAAACTTAAAAAAGGGTCAGGTAGACATTATTATCGGTACCCACCGGCTGCTGTCGAAGGACATTGTTTTTAAGGATTTAGGACTTTTGATGGTAGATGAGGAGCAGCGTTTTGGCGTTGCCCACAAGGAGAAAATTAAACAGTTAAAAAATAATATCGATGTATTAACACTGACAGCGACACCGATTCCAAGAACACTGCATATGAGTTTAATTGGCATCCGTGATATGAGTGTATTAGAGGAGCCGCCAATGGACCGTATTCCGATTCAGACTTATGTTATGGAATACAACGAAGAACTTGTAAGAGAGGCGATTTCAAGGGAATTAGCAAGAGGCGGACAGGCGTATTATGTATATAACCGTGTAAAAGAAATCGGAGACGTAGCAGTAAAGATTTCAAAGATGCTTCCGGAAGCAAATGTTGCATTCGCCCATGGACAGATGAAGGAAACGGAATTGGAAAATATTATGTATAAATTCATCAATGGTGAAATTGATGTGCTGGTTTCTACTACCATTATTGAAACCGGACTGGATATTTCCAATGTAAATACCATGATTATTCATGATGCGGATAATATGGGACTTTCCCAGCTGTATCAGTTAAGAGGACGTGTAGGACGCTCCAATCGGACTGCTTATGCCTTTTTAATGTATAAGCGGGATAAAATGCTGAAAGAGGTTGCAGAAAAACGTCTGGCAGCGATTAAGGAATATACGGAACTTGGCAGCGGTTTTAAAATAGCAATGCGGGATTTGGAAATCCGTGGTGCCGGAAATCTGCTGGGAGCGGAGCAGCATGGGCATATGGAAGCGATTGGCTATGATTTATACTGTAAGATGTTAAATGAAGCGGTAAAAGAAGCGAAAGGCATTGTCACAGAGGCAAGCTTTGATACCTTTATTGATGTAGAAATTGATGCTTACATTCCGATGACTTATATTCCAAACGAATATCAGAAATTGGATATTTATAAACGGATTGCCGGTTTAGAAACAGAAGAAGAAATCGATGAAATGTTAGAGGAATTAATTGATCGTTTCGGAGATTTGCCAAAATCTGTACAGAATCTGCTTTTTATTGCACGGATTAAGGCAATGGCACATCAGGTATATTTGACAGAGGTACAGCAGAAAGCCGATACAATTAAATTTACGCTTTACGAAAAAGCAAAGCTGGATGTTTCCAAAATACCGGTTTTAATTGCTGCTCATTCGGGCAGTGTGAAGTTTACAGCGGATGCAAAGAATCCATATTTTATTTATTTCCTGAAAAAGAATTCCAGAGAGAAAAATAAAAAACCGTTGGAGATATTAGAAGAATTTTTAAAAGAATTGTATGCTTTAAAGATAAAAGATGTGAAAAAATAGTGAAAAACCTTGCAGTGCGGGAAAAAAAGCACTATAATAATCGAGTATTTTTAGAAAAACAGGAGAGAAAAAGATGAAGAATAGAGTGGTAGCATTCCTTTTAAGCGGTGCGCTGGCAGTGTCAATGCTCGCAGGCTGCAGTGCAGATATGGATAAAACAGCAGTTGTTGCAGAATCAAAAACAGCTGACATTTCCTTAGGAGTTGCAAATTTTGCTGCCCGTTTGTCACAGGCGCAGTACGATGATTTTTATGTAGCATATTTTGGTGAAGAAGTATGGCGTACAGATATGTATGGTTATGGTACTACAACAGAAGATGATTTGAAGGCAAGTGTAATGAACAGCCTTTATGGAATGTATGCTTTAAAAGAGCATATGGCTGATTATGGTGTTGAGCTTACAAGTGAAGATACAGCAGCAATCAGTGCGGCTGCAGAAGCGTTTATCAGCAGCAATAGTACAGAAGCAATTGAAGCGCTGGGCGCGGAAAGAGAAATCGTAGAGACATATTTAACATTACTTACAATTGAAAGCAGAATGTATAAGGAGATTATCAAGGGTGCAGATACAAATGTAAGTGATGAAGAAGCAAAAACCAGCACATACAGCCAGGTATATATCTCAAAAACTTCTTATACAGATGCTGAAGGCAATACAGTAGAGTATACAGAAGAAGGACTGGCTGAGTTAGCTGAGACAGTAAAGGCATTCGGAACAGATGCAAAAGCAAACGGTCTTAAAGCAGCGGCTGAAAGCTATGGTTATAGTGTGACCGCAGGAACTTATAGTGCGAATTCTTCTGTAGTAATGGAAGAGATTCGTACAGCTTTGAGTGCGATGACAGAAAATGGTACAGTTTCCGATGTGCTTGATTTGGAAAACGGATATTATGTAGTTCAGATGGATGAAATGATAGATGTACAAGAGACAGAAGAGAACCGCCAGGCAATCATTGCAGAGAGACAGAGCAGCTTATATACAGAGGTTGTAGATGGCTATATGGAAGAGATGGAATGGTCTTTGAATGAAAAGGTATGGGAGCAGGTATCTTTTGATAATTTATTTACGCTCTATCCGGAAGTGGAAGAAACAGAACAGCCAGAGTCAACAGAAGCTGAATAGAAATGAGAAGAAATGGGGTGTAGAAATCTGCATCTCATTTTTTATTTAAAAGAATACTTTTTCCGTACGAATAAGCGTTCTTGTTGAAAGACAGCAGATTTCGTGTTATATTTAGAATCAGGGTATTAGGATAAAAAAGGATAAGTAAAAATGAATAAAGACAATATTGTACTGATAGGAATGCCGGGAGTAGGAAAGAGTACAGTTGGAGTTATTCTGGCTAAGGTATTAGGCTATCAGTTTGTAGATTCTGATTTGGTAATTCAAAAAGAAGAAGGAAAACTGTTAAAGGAAATTATTGCAGAAGTGGGACCGGAAGGTTTTATTGAGGTCGAAAATCGTATAAATGCTTCTTTAGAGGCAGAACATTCTGTGATTGCAACAGGGGGAAGCGTGGTCTATGGAAAAGAGGCCATGGAGCATTTAAAGGAAATCGGAACAATTGTATATTTATCGCTCCCTTTTGATGAAATTGATAAGCGTCTCAGTGATATTAAGGGAAGAGGCGTGGTGTTAAAAATGGGACAGACATTAAAAGACTTGTACGAAGAACGTGTGTTATTATATGAAGCGTATGCAGATATACAAATTGATGAGTCCGGATTAAATGTAGAAGAGACGATTGAAAGAATTATAGAAACGATGAAGCTGTTAAATAGTTGCGAGATTGGATAATCAGGGAACACAAATAAATGGTAAATTTGGAAATTACAACTACGATAAAAAAGAGATTAGCATGTGTGGGAGTAGTGTTTTTGGGCATGCTATATATAGCTGCTTCCCAGCAGATAAGTCTGGGAATGCCATATCAGCAGGTATTTTTTAATGACACGCATATATGTGATGTCAATGCCGGCATTGATGTAGAGGAAATAGCAAAAGCAGTAAGAAAGGAGCTTGCTGTTTCAAGCGAGGACAGGCTTGCTATTGATTACCGGGTTTCTACTGCAAAAGCATATAAGCCGTTCACGCTGCTTACTACTGAACAGGAATTAGAGACTGTATTGCAGGAGCAGCTTTTGGCTGCATCTGTAAACGGAGGTGTAAAAAGTTATACCGTAGAAATTGACGGCTATAGCGCAGCATTTGCTTCGATTGATGACTTGAAAAGCCTTTTTGCAGGTGTAAAGGACGCGGCAGATGAAAATGGGGCTTTTGAGCCTGTGATCAAAAAGCAGGATGGCCATGTGAAAGGGATTATGACAGCGTCGATTGAGCCGATAACTCCGAATGTATGGGATTCAGATATTGTTCCGGAAGAAAAGGCAGGAGATGGGATTTCAGCAGGTGTTACGGCATCTTTAATGAATAGTTTAGAATATGCAATGGCGAATCCGTATAAGAATACCTATCAGACAGGAGTTTTGGATATCGAATTTATTGAGCCGATTTCTATTTATGAGAGTTTTGTATCACCGGAAGAATTGGCAAATGTAGAAGAAGAACTGGCAGAAGTAACAAAAGAAAAAGAAACGAATAAAATATATGTAGTACAGAGCGGAGATAGCCTTTCTCTGATTGCATATAAAAATGACACAACAGTTGCTTCTATTATGGCACTGAATGGATTTAAAAGCGCAAATCAAATTATTCGTATAGAGGATGAATTGATTATTGCAGTGCCGGAGCCGGATTTGATGCTTCGTGTGACGAAGGGTGAAGTATACGAAGAGGATTATGAGGAAGAGCCGATTATTATTCCAAATGATAACTGGTATACTACAAAAGAGGTAGTACATGATGAAGGTACGGTGGGTCACAGAGAGCGAAATGACGTTGTGACATTTGAAAATGGCGTGGAGGTAAGCAGAGAACTGATTCATGAGAACATTATGGTAGAATCAGAACCGGCTGTGATTGAACGCGGAACGATTATCCCTCCAACCTATATTAAGCCGTTAAATGGAGGACGTAAGAGTTCTGGATTTGGATGGCGCTGGGGCCGTCTGCATAAGGGTATTGACTGGGCAACTGCGACAGGAACTACCGTATTTGCGTCCAGTGCAGGTACCGTTGTCAGAGCAGATTATAATGGCGCTTATGGATTGTGTGTGTTGATTAGTCATCCGGATGGTAAAATGACCCGTTATGCACATAACAGTAAGCTGCTAGTTTCTGCGGGACAGTATGTAGAACAGGGAGAAGCAATTGCAAAGAGCGGTAATACAGGACGTTCTACCGGTCCTCATGTTCACTTTGAAATTATTGTAAACGGTTCGGCAGTAGACCCGTTGAAGTATATTAATTAGGCATGGAACCATAAAAATTTGCGAAAACAGCAGGAATATGGTATAATAAAACGAAACATTATACTAAAAAACTTGACAAAAGCACTTGCAGACTACTATAATTACGTGTTTGTATGAATAGTTCATAGAGGTGTAATATGGAACAGTATGTAATCAAAGGTGGAAATCCACTTGTAGGTGAGGTTGAAATTGGCGGCGCAAAGAATGCTGCACTTGCAATTCTTTCAGCAGCGATTATGACAGATGAGACCGTTACAATTGACAATTTGCCAAACGTTAGAGATATAAATGTATTATTAGATGCAATCCGTGAAATCGGTGCCCAGGTAGATCGCGTGGATGCGCATACCGTTAAAATCAATGGTTCTTTTATCAGAGATTTTAGGGTGGATAATGAGTTTATCCGTAAAATCAGAGCTTCTTATTATCTGATGGGGGCACTTTTAGGAAAGTATAAAAAGGCAGAGGTAGCGTTGCCTGGAGGATGTAATATCGGAAGCAGACCGATTGACCTTCACATGAAAGGCTTCAGTGCTCTTGGAGCGAAAGTAGCGATTAAGCATGGTTTGTTCCTTGCAGCTGCAGACCGTTTAAAAGGAACACATATTTATTTGGATAAGGCATCCGTAGGAGCTACGATTAATATTATGATGGCTGCGGCGATGGCTGAAGGCAAGACAATTATTGAAAATGCAGCGAAGGAGCCGCATGTAGTGGATGTAGCAAACTTTTTAAACAGTATGGGTGCGAATATCCGCGGTGCAGGAACAGATGTTATTCGTATCGTGGGTGTGCAGAAGCTTCATAAGACAGAGTATTCTATTATTCCGGATCAGATAGAAGCGGGTACATTTATGTTTGCAGCAGCTGCTACAAAAGGTGATGTTACAGTTAGAAATGTGATTCCAAAGCATTTGGAGGCAACAACAGCCAAGCTGCTTGAAATTGGATGCGAGGTAGAGGAATTTGATGATGCAGTGCGTGTTGTGGCATCAAAACCATTGCGCCATACACATGTAACTACGTTGTATTATCCGGGATTCCCGACAGATATGCAGCCACAGATAGCTGTGGTATTAGGAATTGCTTCCGGTACAAGTACAGTAACAGAGAGTATTTTTGAGAATCGTTTTAAGTATGTTGATGAATTAACCAGAATGGGCGCGAATATCAAGGTTGAAAGCAATATCGCAATTATCAATGGTGTGAAGCGTTATACTGGTGCAAGAGTAAATGCGCCAGACCTTCGTGCAGGTGCAGCTCTTGTAATTGCAGGCCTTGCAGCTGACGGTATTACCGTGGTAGATGATATTCATTATATTCAGCGTGGATATGAAGATTTCGAAGAAAAGCTGGCAGGTTTGGGTGCGGTAATTGAAAAGGTAAGTTCAGAAAAGGAAATTCAGAAATTTACTTTGAAAGTTTCATAAGAAAATACTTGACAGTAATTATGGAACGTAGTATTTTAAATATGTAGATTTGAAAATTTAATACTTTATAAATTGTCTTATTCAGAGTGATGGAGATACAAAGGATCTGAGAAGTCACGGCAACCCCGGTATGGAAGGTGCCAACCTGAGCGAGCAAGGAAAGCTTGAACAATAAGAGGATTTGATAATGAATGATACTATCACGTCCACTTGTGTGTTCACACAGGTGGATGTTTTTGTATATAAGCAGAGGAAAATAGAAACAAATAAGCAAAGGAAAGAAAGGAAGAGAACTATGGAAAAATTATTATTTACTTCAGAGTCAGTAACAGAAGGTCATCCGGACAAATTATGTGATGCTATTTCAGATGCTATTTTAGATGCCTGCATGGAGCAGGACCCAATGAGCCGTGTAGCCTGCGAGACTGCAGCATGTACAGGCTTTGTTTTAGTAACAGGAGAAATTACTACAAAGGCACAGTTAGATGTACCTGGTATTGTTAGAAAAACAGTAAATGAAATTGGTTATAACGATGCAAAAACAGGATTTGATGGAAATACATGTGCTGTTATGGTAGCTTTAGACCAGCAGTCAGCAGATATTGCAATGGGTGTTGACAAGGCTTTAGAAGCAAAAGAAGGAACATTAACAGATAATTTAGATACAGGTGCCGGTGACCAGGGTATGATGTTTGGATATGCTTCTAATGAAACACCGGAATTAATGCCATATCCAATTTCACTTGCTCATAAGTTAGCATTACAGCTGACAAAAGTTCGTAAAGACGGTACATTAACATATTTAAGACCAGACGGAAAGTCTCAGGTTTCTGTAGAATATGATGAAGCAGGTGTTCCAAAGAGATTGGAAGCAGTTGTTTTATCAACACAGCATGACGAAAATGTGACACAGGAACAGATTCATGCAGATATTAAAAAATATGTATTTGCTCCAATTCTTCCGGCAGAATTAATCGATGACAATACAAAATTTTTTGGCATTTTCGTCACGAGGATTTGTCTCCAAACTGTTGACGAAAATAGTTTTGCGT
>CAYYZV010000069.1:0-10596 GCA_964476275.1 uncultured Roseburia sp. | reverse complement strand
GGTTAAAATCCAATAAATTCTGGCGGATCACACTTCTGGCTGCCGGAGCCATAGCCGCTCCCATATTCATAGAGTCCCTAATGCCGTAATCTTCAATTATTCCGGTGGTAATTCCTGTAATTTTCGCTTTCCCTTTTTCTTTTCCCAACACAAAAGCGCCGCTTCCGGTTACTGTCCAAGTAGCCGATTTGGGTCTTTGATTCGCATATTCCAAAGGAAAACGGAATTGTTTTTCTGCACTGGCAAAATGACTGGAAGTTACTGCCACTGCCAAATCCGCATATCCTGCCGCCACGCACATTGATGCTAAAGACAGCGATTCCCCGCAGGTACTGCAGGCCCCATATAAGCCAAACAGCGGGATTCGAAAATCCCGAAGTCCAAAACTGCTTGCAATGGTCTGTCCCAATAAATCACCCGCAAAAATATACCGGATTTCCTCTGCCGCCTTTCCTGCTTTGCCAAGTGCCATTGTAACCGCTTCCTTTTGCAGTGTGCTCTCTGCTTCTTCCCATGTATTCTGTCCAAATGTATCATCTCCGCCGATCACGTCAAAATATTCCTTTAGCGGCCCCTGCCCTTCTTTTGTTCCTACAATATTGGCACTGCTGATAATATAAGGTGCCTCTTCAAATACCAGACTTTGCTTTCCCTTCTGCATTTCGTATCCCTCTCTGTTACTGATTCACTACGTTCCTAGCAGTTTTTTCTTTTAGTCTGTATTAGGAGACCTCATTTTATTCCTTATTTTGAATGCTTTTTTGTATTTCTTCCGGCTTAATACCAAGCAGTACACATAATCTTAAAAACTCTTCTGCTGATAAAGGTGTCTTATACTCTTTGGAAAGCTTATATATTTTAATTCCTGTATTCTCAGAAATTTCTTTGATATCGATTCTGTTTTTCTCGAAATAATCTAAAAAATAGTCTGTAACTGCTGATTTATTCATACTTTTCTCCATTCTTAAATTCTAGCATTTTTATACATTCTATTCTCGTCTACTCAGAATTACAAGACCTATTTTCTTAGAATCACAGAATTATTTGACATGGAAATATATTACAGACTATGATACTTTTACAAAGATTTACTTAAGAGGAATGATTCAAATGAAAAATCCAAATATTGCAAAAGTACTAAAAGAATATCGTAAGAAAAATAAATATACCGTACAGGATGTTTCTGTCATGTTAAAAGACCGCTCCATCAAAGCCGCACCAAAAACAATTTATGGTTGGGAAAGCGGTCAGTCTTCGCCTAGTGCAGACATCCTTTTAACTCTTTGCGAATTATATAATATCGAAAATATTCTTTCTGCTTTCGGTTACAGTGCTGAAGCAGATTTTCACCTTAATTCTCAGGAGCGTGCTTTAATCAAATCCTATCGCGCACATCCTGAGTTTCATGATGCTATTAATACTCTGCTTCAATATAGAAAACGAAAATAAGCATAAAACGAATGTGTCTTTGGCACATTCCGCGCCGCCGAAGTTATACCTTTACTTCGGCGTGTGCATCTTTGCACGCAATGCTTACTCTTTTCTTAAAATATCAAGCGTATGCGCCCCGGCTCCGATTAAATCACTCCGTTCACAAACCGCAAGCTGATATTTTACAAAATATTCAAATTCTTCTTCTGTCAGCTGATTCAAAAACGGCCGCATATAGTTTGCGGGCCCATCCGGCGAAAGAATCTTGATCCGCTTAAGTCCTGTTTCTGTTACCAGAGCATTAATATCCTCTATCCGCATGTAATCATACAGATTTTCTTCCCGGGAAATCGTCTTAAAATCTGCTGTCAGCCGCTCCTGCTGCACACATTCTAAAATATGCTTCTCTTTAAATGCATAGGTCAGCACACCATACTCATTCATACAATATGCCACCATAATAATACCATCCTGTTTCGTCACTCTTGCAGCTTCCTTAAGCGCCTGCAGCTTATCTTCTTTCTTAAACAGATGATACATAGGTCCAAACAAAAGGGTTAAATCAAAGGTTTCATCTGCGAAACGTTTGAGCTTTAACGCATTTCCCTGATATGCCTTTACAGCACTTCCTTTCGATTTTAAGATTCCAAGATTATGCTTTACCAGTTCCACCGCTGTCACATCATATCCTGCTTCTGAAAGCGGCACAGAATATCTTCCGGTTCCGGCACCAATATCCAGAATCTTAATTTCTTCCCTTTCCCGTCTTTTTCCATCATTGGTATGTTCCAATTCCTCAAGCATATCCTTGATATATTTCATAGAAACGCGGTATTCTACCTGTCCATGACGGGAATTCAAACGTTTTTCTTCATTAAATTTATTATAATACAATTCCAGTTCTGTCATTTTCCTCTATCCTTCCCGCTTTCGTACCTCAAAAACCGTAAGCACATCATCTGCCACTGCATTTCGCTTTTCCGCTGGAATCTGCTCCAGCAAGAACTGTGGAAATACCACTTCTAATTCATACTCCGCAGCTGCAGCTATAAAACCGCCTCTCGCTTCCGAGTGGCTGTCAACATAAGGAAGATACGGTTTTATATCATAAATTGGCGTCTTATCCCGCAAATCAATCCCTAATACCAAAAGTACCGGTCCCTCTGCTGTCTTTTCCACTATTTTCATATTCCCTGTATCTTCCATGACGATCTCCCTTCCTTTTCTTCCAAAACATCACTCATTAAGAATTTGCTAACAATAATTTCGTATATTCTTCCTTCGGATGATTAAATACCTCTTCCGTATCGCCAATTTCTATAATCCGCCCATCCTTCATTACCATAACCCGATCACACATACGATATACCACATTAATATCATGTGAAATAAACAGATAGGATAACTGCATTTCTTCCTGAAATTTCTGCATAAGCTCCATAATCTGTGCCTGTATCGTTACATCTAATGCTGACACCGGTTCATCTGCCACAATAAACGCCGGCTTTGTAATAAGTGCCTGTCCAATACTGACACGCTGTCTTTGGCCGCCGCTTAACTGCGAAGGGCGCCTGTCATAATACTTTTCACTCAAACCAATCCTTCGAAGCATATCGCAGGCGGCTATTTTATATCCTATCTCATTCATAGCCAGTGTTTTATCCAGCTTTCCTGCCGCGCGCAAGGGTTCCTCCAACAGCCATCCAATGGACTTTGAAGGATTTAAGCTGCTGTATGGATCCTGAAAAATCATCTGGGGACGTATTGTCTCATGAAAAATTTTCCCTTTTGTATCGGGGTTTATCCCCAATATTGCCTTCGATAGCGAGGTTTTTCCACAGCCGCTTTCTCCAACCAATCCCAAAACCTCACCTTTATGCAAAGTAAAGTTTACATCTTTCACTACATGATGCTTTTCTTTTCTTGAAAAAAGACTATTGTCTCCCTTCGGATAAAACACATCTAAATGCTCTACGCGTAAAATTTCTTCACTGCTTCCCCGCTTTACTTTTTTGTGTATGCGGGACGGCACTGCTTCAATTAAACGCTTTGTATAGTCTTTTTCCGGTGCCTTAAAAATCTGTTCCGGTGTTCCCTGCTCTACTATTGCCCCATCTTTCATTACCACAATCCGATTGCAGATTCGCTTTGCCAGATTCAGGTCATGCGTAATAAAAAGCATCGCATTTTTCTGTTTTTCATTAATCTCTTTCAACAGACGAATAATCTGATTCTGTACAGTCACGTCCAAAGCCGTCGTCGGTTCATCTGCCACTAAAAGCTTTGGCTTTAAAATAATTGCCATCGCAATCATGACACGCTGACGCATTCCGCCGGAAAGCTGATGGGGATAACTGCGGTATACTTTCTCTGCTTCCTTTAATCCTACCGACAAAAAAGCATCCAATACTTTCTTTTTGCGTTCCTCTTTTGACATGGCAGTATGAAGCTTTAAAACCTCTTCTGCCTGTGCGCCTACCCGCTTTGTCGGATTTAACGAAGTCATCGGCTCCTGAAAAATCATGGACATCTCATCCCCCTGATATTTGCGGTACAATGCCTTATTCTTTGGTTTTCCGGCTTCTGCCAGCACGACATCATCAAATAAGATTCTGCCGCTTGTAATCACTGCATCATCCTTTACCAGTCCCATAAGCGTCAATGCTGTTACGGATTTACCCGATCCGGATTCTCCTACCACACCTACGATTTCGCCGTCATTCATTTCAATTGTTACATTTTTCACAACCTCTGTACCATCAAAGGCCACGGATAAATTTTCTATCTTAATCATAATCTGCGAATACCTTCACTTAACAAAGAAAAACCTAATACAATCCATACAATCGCAAGCCCCGGTGCCAATGCATACCAGGGTGCACTTGTCAGATACCCCTGCGCATCTGAAAGCATTTTTCCAAGACTTGCCTCCGGCGGCTGCACTCCGATCCCCAAAAAACTCATACCGGATTCTGCCAAAATTGCATTATTAAATCCAATCATAATGGAAACCAAAAAAGTCGAAAAAATATTTGGCAGTATATGCACAAATAAGATCCGCCTATTTGTTACTCCCATCAGTCTTGCCCGGACCACAAAATCCGCATCACGATATTTAATAAACTCACTTCGCACAATACGGATAAAACTCGGACAAAATACAATACTCAATGCAAGTATTAATTTATCAATTCCTGTGCCCAATACGCTGATCACCACAAGCGCCAGCAAAATACTTGGAAATCCATTGACAGCATCCGTAATTCTCATAATCGCTTCATCCAAAATGCCGCCGAAATATCCGGTCAACGCTCCCACTAAAATTCCAACAATGCTGGCCGCGAATACCACCAGCACACTAATCACTACTGTAGTGCCAACACCCTCCATTACTCTTGAGAAAATATCTCTGCCAAAATTGTCTGTCCCAAAAAGATGACGCAGAGATGGTCCTGCAAACTTCTCAGATGCAGACATGGCGGTAGCCTCATATGGTGTCCAAAAGGCACCAATGACGGCTATCGCCAAGGTAATTCCGGTCATAATCATTCCTATGACCAGATAATAATTCCATTTTTTTCTTCTTACACGTTTTTCATTCTTCATATAGGAAATTTCCTTCCCAAAATCTTATGTTACTGTTCATTCTGCTTCCAGTAACAAAGCTCTTTATACCGCAACTTATTTACTGCTGATTCTCGGATCGATTAAACGATACACAATATCAATCAGACAATAAACAATAATTACTACGGATGTTATATATAAAACGAGAATTGCCACTACTGGAAAATCCCGGCTTGATATCGAACTAATCAGCAGTCTGCCAACTCCCGGCAGACCAAATACCTGCTCTACTACGATACTTCCCGCAATCGTTTCTGCAATAATCATTCCCAAAAAGGTAATGACCGGCAGCATAGCATTCCGGAGTACATGACCATACATAACCTGCCTCTCACTGCAGCCCTTGCTTCTGGCCGTTCTCACATAATCTCCATGCAGTTCTGTCAGCATCGAATTACGCAGAAATCGGGCTGTCATCGCAATTTTCGGAATTGCAATGGAAATCGCCGGAAACAACAGATATGACAGAAAGCCTGTAAAATCCTCTCGATAAGACACGTAGCCGCCCGGTGTAAAGCATTTCAGCAAAATTCCAAATAAATACGTTACAAGGATTCCGAGGAAAAATGCCGGCACTGCCATCGCACTCTGGCTTAAGACATTTAGTGCCGCATCCAGATAATGATTTTTACTCTGTGCCCACAATACTCCAAGTGGAATCGATATTACAACAATTAAAAGCAATGAATATGCCGCCAGCCATAAGGTAACCGGCAGCTTATCTCCTACCAACTCCGCAACCGGCATCATTTCATTCATATTTTTCGAATATCGGTAGCTCTCTCCTAAATCTCCCTGAAACACTCCCGATATCCAGTTTATATAGCGTTCCAATGGCGGGTCGTTTAACCCCAATTCTTCACGCAGCGCGGCCTCGCGTTCCGGTGTCGCCTCTGTTCCAAGAATGGAGGTTACAACATCCCCTGGTATTACCTGAAAGGTCAGAAAAACAGCGGCTGAAACCATAAACAATGTCATAATGAGAGTAATTAATTTTTTATAAATATATTTCATCGCTGTTTGTATCCTTTCTATTTTTATTTGCTTAACTCTTATTTACTTATCCAATATACAGTACTCATATCCTGTACATAAATCGGGTAGAATTTATATCCTCCCAGTTCCTGATTCATTGCAATTGTAAGCGGCGGTACCTGAATAAAGGCACTAGCCGCATCATTACAGAGAATTTCCTGCAATTCTTTGTAATATACTGCACGTTCTTCTAATGTTGCAGCCGCTTCTACCTTTGCATATGCGGTATCATAGGCTTCGCTGCTGTAATTAATAAAATTCTTGGAAGAATCACTTACAAAACGGTTTAAAAGATATCCCGGTGTAATATCACTGGTAATACCACAAATCGTACCTTCGTACTGTCTGCCGTTATAGGTCTCTTCCAGCCATACACCCCATTCTACTGCATTGATAGTCACATTAATACCAATCTGCTTTAACTGCTCAGCTACTACCTCTGTAGCCTCTACATGTACATCATAGTTAGATGGAACTGTAATTTCCAAATCGAATCCGTCCGGATAGCCCGCCTCTGTAAGAAGCTGCTTTGCCATCTCAATATTTGCAGCTGTTCCATAGGTATCATTCAAATCCACATAATAATTCTGTAAGGTTGGAAGCATTGCCGAACTAATCAGTGTTCCATTGCCTCCGGCAACAAATTCACTTACCATTTCCTTATCCAATGCATAGCAGATTGCCTGTCGAACTTTTACATCAGCAAGCTCCCCTTCGGTGCAGTTTAAGAATAATGCCTGTACAACGTTAGATGGAGCTGATACGACATTAAAACTGCTGCTAAGTTCTGCCGCCTGTGAATCTGTCAGATATGGAACAATATCTACGGAACCACCTTTAATATCCAACATAGCTGTATCTACATTTGCAATTATCTTAAAGGTTACTTCATCCAGGTATGGCAAGCCTTCCTGCCAGTACTCTGCATTTTTTGCCAAAACGATACTCTGCTGCGGTGTATAAGAAACAAAAGAAAAAGGTCCTGTACCAATCGGTGCCGCACTCTCTTCTTCTCCGCTTCCGGCAGGAATAATCGCTGCTGTAAAGCTGTAAATCAGTTCAGGATTTGGGCTGTCGACTGTTACTAAGACCGTCTTATCGTCAGAAATTGTAACACTTGTGATGGTCTGCATCGTAGAAATTAAAACTTCTCCATTCAAAAGACCGGATACACGTTCCAAAGAGTACTTTACGTCCTCTGCTGTAACGAGATTGCCATTGTGAAATTTCACACCATCACGCAAGGTAAATGTATACGTCAATCCATCTTCGGAAATCGTATAATCACTTGCTACTGCTTTTATTAAATTACCATTTTCATCCGGCTTCACTAAGCCTTCGAAAATATTAAACAGTATCTCTTTGGTTCCTGCCGCTGTTGCTTTGTGTGGGTCAAGACTGTCGATATCCTGCTGTATACCTACTGTGACAGAACCGCCATAGAGCGGTTCGCCTGCCGGAGTGGTATCTGCTCCGGTCTGTGTGGAACTTATCGTTCCTACTGAGGAATTATCCTCCGAAGACTCTCCTGTACCACCTGCGCATCCGCTCAGTGCAGTCATTGTCAGAACAGCCATTAATAAAAAACTTAATATACGTTTTTTCATCTTGTTCTCCTCTTCGTCAAATAAACCTCTCACTATTCTATTGTCGGTTAGTATTTTACCACAAAATATTGTGATTGTAACGTCTTTTATTTCATTTTTTTCCGCAAACTCATAAATTCTGCCGGTGTATATGCAATCCGCTCCACACTTACACACACGCTCTGTTTACTGGCATCTTTGTAGCTTGGGTTGGCATGCACATGTCCGTAAAAATTCGCATAAGGCATATTTGTATTTATATATAAAGGCTCATGTGACAACAGAAAAAATCCTTCGTATAAAACCGGCATTGAAAAACACTCTGCAAATCCCAAATCGCGCCACTCCTGCGGCGTACGGTGCCTGTCATGATTCCCCATTACAAGAATTTTCGTACCATGTAATCTTCCAAGAATCTCTGCATCTTTTTCATCGCCCTGATAATCTGAAAAATCACCCAACACATAAACTGTATCTTCTGATGTCACAGTCCCATTCCAATTCTCTATCAGCTTTTCATCCATCTGAGCCGCCGTCTCAAACGGGCGGTTTTCGTATCTTCTGATATTTTCTCCGCCAAAATGTGTATCTGCTATAAAAAAATCTTTTGCCATTTTCATTCTCCTTTAACAATATCTCATAATCATGCCATGCATTCAAAAAAGCCGGAAATATGCAAACTGCACTTTCCAGCCTTTTTATGCTTATATTTATTTTACTTTAAATTTCCGAATCAAATCTTCCAGATTTTCTGCCTGATTGCTCATCTCCTGACTTGCTGCTGCACATTCCTCAGAAGTTGCAGAATTAGTCTGCACTACCTGATTAATCTGCTCTACACCAGCTGTAATCTGATTCATAGACTCAGCCTGATTTTCCATTACAGCTGCCACACCATTCACCTGTTCAGTAATAACCTTCGAGCCTTCTAATACCTGTTCTAACTGTTCTGCCGTTTCTTTTGCAATCACCATACCTTTTCCAACTGCTTCCATAGAAGCCTGTATCAAAGCGTTAGATTCTTTTGCCGCATCTGCACTTTGTGCCGCCAGCATAGATACCTGATCTGCTACTACCATAAAACCTCTTCCTGCATCTCCGGCACGAGCGGCTTCAATCGAAGCATTTAACGCCAATAAATTTGTCTGATTTGCAATATCATTAATTGCAGCAATAATCTTACTGATTTTTGCGGAAGCTTCATTGATTTCATTCATAGAAGCAACCATTTCCTGCATTTTCTGATTACTGTTTATAATTTCACTTCCAAGATTTTCTACATCTTTGCTGATTTCTTTTGCATCTAACGCATTCTGTCTTACACGATCAGATACATCATCAATTGTAACAGATAATTCTTCTGTGATGCCGGCCTGCTCAGTAGCGCCATCCGCGAGGTCATTTGCACTTGCTGCCACCTGCTCAGAAGCTGCACTTACCTGATTTGCTACCATCTGAATGCCTTTTACCGTGTCTGCCATTGTACCTTCAAAAGAACTGAACGAACTATGAATTGCTTCAAAATCACCTTTCCACTCCACTAAAGTCTCCACTGTAAAGTCACCGGAAGAGAATTTCTGCATATAATCACTGATTTCATCTACATAAGAACCTAAAATACGAATTGCTTTTCTTAAATCATGTGCCAGATGTCCAATTTCGTCATCAGAACGATAGTCGAGCCGGCTATGTAAATTACCATTGGTAAGTTCACTTGTTACAGTTTCGATTGCAGAAAGCGGCTCTAAGACGGAATCAATCACTCTCTTACTAATCTTCATTGCTGACACACATGCTAACGTAATAAACATTGATGTAAGAATCAGACCGCCAATTGCTACAATTGTACAAATCTTAATCGCATATTCTTTTTCTGCATTAATAACTGTATCAATTTCTTCTGAAATTTCAATCGTTTCTTCTAATGCGGGAACACACTGATTCATAATTAAATTATAAGCTGCTGTATCATTTCCAGCTTCAATTTGCTCAATAATTTCGTAGCCGACATCTTCCCATCCAAGTACGGTATCTTCAAAACTTGAATATAAATCATCTTCCAGCATATTTGTTTCTTTTAAAATCGCCATCTGATTGTTTAATTCTGCAACACTTGTATCTATTATTGCTTTATACTTCTGACGATCAGCAGTATTCTGATTTAGCAGCATTTCACGGACATTACGTGCCGCTACGTTAATTTCGATACGACAGGTTTTAGCAGCGGTATGTGCTGCATCTGCTCCATTCGAATAATTTACAATTCTACGGTATACAGTACCCAGTCCGACCATATTTACCACACCTAAGGTAATCATCATCATAATAATAACTCTGAATCCATAGGTAAGACGTTTCCTTAACTTCATTTCATCCAGCTTTTTAAACATATGATTCCTCCAAAAATCGTTTGTCTTTATATGAAATTATAGCCGTAGAAGTGTTCTTGCGTCAATGATCACTTTACTTTTTATGTATAAAAAAGAAAAAGGCACTTTCCAGTAATATTACATCTATAATACTGAAAAGTGCTTTTTATATTTACTTCCATTTACATAATCTTATTTAAACTCAGCCGGTACGTCTTCAATTGTTTTCCACTTATCCATAGCTGCTTCTAGAGTCATACCCTTTGCAACGCCATCTTTACGAACAGCATTGATTGCCTGAATTTCTTTCATACGAGGACCTGATAATTCATAGCCTTTCATTGCCCATAAAGTAAGTGCCCAAGCAACCATTGGAACCACACAGAACAATGCGATTACTACCATATTCATACCTTCTGAGTATGGTGTTTCTGCGGTTGGAAGATTCTCTAATCCAATCATAGAAACTGCGATACCTACTACTGTAGCTGACAAAGAAGATACTAATTTATCAACTAATGAGAATAAGGTACCCATGATACCCGGAA
>CAYYZV010000068.1:2710-10622 GCA_964476275.1 uncultured Roseburia sp. | reverse complement strand
TGACAAATTTATTTAATGAAGAAAATCCTGATTTACTGGACGAAAATTTAGGCCCGATTCCAATGTATGTCTTATCTAACTCCAGTAAATTAAACGGCTCAGGCTGTATTCTTTATGAGGATTTGCTGGCAAATATTGCCGCTCAGTTAAAAAGTGACTTCTACATTATTCCAAGCAGTGTCCACGAAGTATTGCTCATTCCGTCCCGGCATGCAGCCTCTCCTTTGGAACTTTCTTCCATGGTCCGGGAAGTCAATGCTGCACAGTTAAGCAAAGAAGAAATTCTTTCTGACCATGTATATTATTACTCCCGCCGCACCGGAAAAATAACCATGTAATTTACTATGATGTGATTTACTATTTAATAAGCCTGTCTTGCATAAAACTGTATAATACAAGGCAGGCTTTTTTCTCTCCTTAAACAGTCTTTTCCTCATTCAAAAGGCGATCCAGCTGTGCATACATTTTCTTAATATCAATCGGTTTGCTCAAATGTCCGTTCATTCCTGCCTCTAAAGATTTCTTCACATCCTCTTCAAATGCATTTGCTGTCATTGCCACAATTGGAATAAACTGCCCATCACTTCTTCCTTCCATACTGCGAATTCGTTTTGTGGCAGCCAAGCCATCCATAACCGGCATACGAATATCCATAAGAATCACATCAAAATAACCGGCTTCATGATTTTCAAAAACCTCTACGGCTTCCTCGCCATTTAACGCTACCTCTACTTCAAAATTCTTATGCTCTAAAATATTCTTTGCAATTTCAATATTAATCTGGCTGTCCTCTACTACTAAAGCACGCCGGCCGGTAAAATCATACGCAGGCTTTTTTTCGTCCTGTTCTCTTAAAACAGTTTTTTTACGCTGCTCCTTCTTTACAGAAATTGTAATTGTAAAGACGGTACCCTCTCCTTTTTTGCTCCAAACCTGAATACTGCCTTTCATCAGGTCTACAATACACTTCGCAATCGCCAGTTCCAAGCCGGAACCATTATATAAAGTTGTATTTTCTCCATAAACATGCTCAAATGGCTCAAAAACCACCGGAAGCAGTGTTTCTTCAATTCCCGAACCATTATCTGATATTTGAAACTGCAAAACTGCTGTTTCCTCATTTTCAGACAATACCTCCGTTTCTAATGCAAGATTTCCTCCTGCCGGAATTGATTTTACAGCACTCTCTATTACATTTAAAATCGCTTTTTCCAGCTTCTTTTTATCAAACAAATAGTACTTTCCCATTTCATTTTTCATAGAAGATGTAAACTGTATCTGTCTGGCATCTGCCAGTTTTTGAATACGCTGATTTAATTCCGCCAAAAATCCCTCATTTTCTACAATATCGAAATCCAATGCAATCTTTCCGCTCTCTAAATCAGACAGACTTAATATATCATTCACAAATGAAAGCAGAAAATGGGCAGACTGTTCTATTTTGTCCAGATTCTCGTACACCTTAGCCGGCATTGTCTCTCCCTCTTTTGTAAGATAGGATAAACCAATAATTGCATTTAAAGGTGTGCGGATTTCATGGCTCATCCGGCTTAAAAAGTCATTTTTTTTCCGATTCGCACTTATCGACGCTTCTAATGCCTGCTTTAAATTCATGATATCGTTTGAAAACTCTGTCATATTCCCTCCTAAAAGTTAATCCGCAATCCCTTTGGATAATGATTTTTCAAAACAGCTCCTGTTAATTTTGCCCAGCCAGTACTGTAACCATTTACATTTATCAGATACCAGCCCTTTGCCCCATCGTGCCCCACCGTCTGACCGGACAAATATGCCCTGATTTCATAGCTGCCTGGTTCAAAAGAAACGGCATGCTTCACTTCATCCTCACACAAAGAAAGTGCCAGTGCATGTGACGGTTCAAAACGGTTCTTTTTCAAAGTTCCAAGATGCAGCCCCGGCCGCAATACCTTTAATCCCTTTAATGACGGCATTCCTTCCGGAATCAGATAGAGCTGTTCACCAAATTTGATCTTTGTACCTTTTGGAATCTGTTTTAAGTTTTCTTTACAGAAAGTCAGAAAATCTTCACATTCTTTCTCTGAAATCCCTTTTTCTGGTGGATTTTTGCAATAACCTTCATAATCGCTTCGTAATCCTTGCTTTTCCAATACTGCCAGATAATGCCCCTCTCCATGCAGTAAATGCGGCCATAGACGAATAGTTCGGCTAATCTGCTCCGCTGCCTCGGATTTCATCTCTTCCTGCTGATACCATTCTAATTTTCCTGCTGTCATTCCCGCAAAAACAGGCACCGAAACAGTATCAAACTCCTTATGGCGATTTAGAAAACGATAAATACTTCCTTCATTCTCTGCCGGCGCAAAGGTACAGGTTGAATAGACAATTCTTCCTCCCGGTTTTAACATCGAGGCTGCACAATCTAAAATTTCATCCTGACGGCTGGCACACAGCTTCACGTTGTCAAGACTCCATTCTCCGCAGGCATCTTCATTTTTACGAAACATCCCCTCACCGGAACACGGTGCATCTACTAATATCTTATCAAAATATTCAGAAAACATTTCTGCTAAATGTGCCGGGGTCTCATTTAATACGACTGCATTTTTTACACCAAGACGCTCGATATTTTCAGATAAAATCTTTGCCCGAGCCGGATGTATTTCATTGCACACAAGCATCCCCTGTCCATTCATTTTTGTGGCTATCTGTGTACTTTTTCCTCCCGGTGCTGCACACAAATCTAAAATCCTCTCTCCCGGCTGTACGTCTAAGTATGTGGCAGGTGCCATCGCACTTGGCTCCTGAATATAATATACACCTGCTTCATGATAAGGATGCTTTCCCGGTGTATCGCCGGATGAATAATAAAATCCGTCTGCACACCATGGAATTTCCTTCAATTGAAATGGTGCTTCTTTTAAAAATAGTTCTCTATCTGTTTTTAAGGGATTGATACGGAGTGCCTGATACTTTTCATGCTCATAGCTTTTTTCAAACGCTTCATATTCTTCTCCCAACATCTCTTTCATTCTGTCTTTAAAATCCTGTGGTAACATTACTGCTCCTTTTTTAATGCCGCTAATGTAGCCTCATCTGCCGCATCCAACAGATAATTATGCATTTTTTCCTGTTTTTCCTTTATCGTATGTAAGGCTTCCTGACGTGCCGCTTTCATATCTGCCTCCAGCTCTCTTGCGGAAAGCA
Source organism: uncultured Roseburia sp. (assembly GCA_964476275.1). Lineage (GTDB taxonomy): Bacteria > Bacillota > Clostridia > Lachnospirales > Lachnospiraceae > Roseburia. The sequence continues at coordinate 7,436 of CAYYZV010000068.1, read as the reverse complement.
GAAAGCATCCCTGCCCTCTGATAATAATCTGCTCTAAGCCGTCGGAAGTTGCTACCGTGACATGATATTTCCTGCCATTTTCGTGGGCAAATTTTTCAATATAGGCATCTGCGGTTTCTGCCTCTTTTGTATAAACAACATGTATATTATGGTAATCAAAGATTTCGGTTTTATGTCCTGCTACCCGATAAGCATCAAATACGATAATCAAATGACATTTTCGAATTCCCTGATAATCGGAGAGCATTTCCTGCAGCTTATCTCTGGCTGCATCTACATTTCGTTCTGCCAGTTCCCGCAATTCCGGAATTGCATATATGATGTTATATCCATCTACCAGCAGATATTTTTCTTTGCTCACCTTCTTTTGCGGTACATACTGCGTATTATCCGGTACACTTTCTTTTCGAATCACCTTTTTAGACGCCCATTTTTTTACATCGCCTTTTCCATGAGCATTTGAACGATACGTGCGGTTTAAAATTTCATCAATTTCATCTGTTCCAAGGCTTACCTCCTCTAAAACTGCCTGTGTCCGTACAGACGGTATTCCTTTATCGCCCAATTCCGCTCTGCCCACGCCAATCAAACGCCCCGGAAGATGCATATATTTCTCCACCTGATTCCATTCTACAATAAATCCTGCTCCATGCGCACAGAATACAGAGGATGCCGGATTTCCGGTGTCTCTGTCCGGATCGTAGCCAATCCGCTCACATACCTCTTCTGTATTATGACAAGGCTTATAGCCGCCTAAAGTCAACGTCAGCCTGCCTTCTCCTCTGGAATAGGCATTTACCTCTTTTTGGTAATTCTGCATACAGGCAACCGGTGCACTTCCGGTTAAAATGCTGTAACCGCCCTCTATAAAAGGTCCTTCTAAACTGCCGTACATTTTCTCAATATCTGTCATCGCACGTCCTACTAAGCTCTGCGGAATCTCCAGCCTGAAATCATAATACGGCTCTAATAAAACAGATTCTGCCTGCATTAAGCCCTGCCGCACGGCACGGTAAGTAGACTGGCGGAAATCCCCTCCTTCTGTGTGCTTCGTATGTGCTTTTCCATGAATCAGTGTAATTTTCATATCTGTAATCTCAGAACCGGTCAAAACACCCGCATGCTGTTTTTCTTCTAAATGAGTCAAAATCAAACGCTGCCAGTTTTTTGCCAGAATATCTTCACTGCAGTCTGTGCAAAACTGCATTCCACTGTCCGCTTCGCCCGGCTCTAACAGTAAATGCACCTCTGCATAATGACGAAGAGGTTCGAAATGTCCCACTCCTTCTACTGTATTCGCAATTGTCTCTTTATATACAATATTTCCGGTTCCAAAACCGATTTCTACACCAAATCGTTCCAAAACCATCCGCTGAATAATCTCAATCTGTACTTCTCCCATAATCTGGGCATGAATTTCCTGTAATGCCTCGTTCCAAAGAATATGAAGCTCCGGTTCTTCTTCCTCTAGCATACGAAGCTTTGGCAGCATCTGAACCGGTGCCACTTCTTCCGGCAATAATATTTTATAGCTTAATACCGGCTCTAATACCGGCAGTAACGACGGTGTTCCCTCTCCAAATACCATTCCGGGCTTTGTCCCCTCTAATCCGACTACTGCACAGATGGTTCCCGCCTCTGCTTCTGCAATCGTTTCATACTTGCTTCCGGAATAAATGCGTATCTGACTTACCTTTTCTTCTCCTACTGCCTCTCTGACCTTTAAAGAGCCTCCTGTGACCTTCAAATACGTCATACGAAGATTCTGTTCATCTCTGGCAATTTTAAAGACCTTCGCCCCAAATCTGCTGCTATAAGCCGGAATCTTTATCCATTCATAAAAACCTTCTAAAAATTCTGCCACTCCGGTCGTCTTTAATGCAGAACCGAAATAACATGGATATATCAAACGTCTTCGAATCAAATCCTGTATGAGCTCTTTCGGCAGCTCTCCTTCTTCCAAAAACTGTTCCATGGCTGTTTCCTCTGCCATAGCAGCTTCTTCATAGAAACTTTCCGTTTCCGTCTTTGTAAAATCTATACAATAATCAGACAATTCCTGTTTTACTTCTGCAAGCAGCTCATCCTTGTCACATCCCTGCTGATCCATTTTATTTACAAATAGAAAAACCGGCACCTCATAACGCTTTAGAAGCCTCCAAAGGGTCTTTGTGTGAGCCTGTACACCATCTGCACCATTGATTACCAAAATTGCATAATCCAGTACAGAAAGCGTCCGTTCCATCTCTGAAGAAAAATCTACATGTCCCGGCGTATCTAATAAAGTAATCTGTAAATCCTTATATTCTAATACCGCCTGTTTGGAAAAAATAGTAATTCCCCGTTCTTTTTCCATTCTGTCTGTATCCAAATAGGCATCCTGATTATCTACGCGTCCTAATTTTCGGATTTTCCCACTCGTAAACAAAAGCCCCTCTGATAAAGTTGTCTTTCCGGCATCAACATGTGCCAGTATTCCCACCACGATTTTTTTCATAATATTTTTACTCCTAAAAAATAACCCATAATATATTAGCACAAAAAAAAGCCACAGGCAATGCTGTCAAAGCATTTACCTGTGACTTTCTTCCTAAATCATCTTATTTATAACAAAAATAATGTCCATCAATTTTTACATCTAAGTTACGTGTCAGCTTCTTTGTGGCAAAGTATAAAGTATCTTCTCTTAAAATACTTGTCTCACCATTTAAAACGTTATAAATCGATGTGTATTCTTTTTCTGTTGGTTTCGCTGAATCTCTGTGTTTCCAGGATGCAAACTGTGTTGGGTTTTTCTGGCTTAATACTTCATATAAAGTATTTGGAAACTTCTCAGAAGCAATTCGGTTAAAGATAACCTCTATTACAGCTTCCTGTCCGGATTCTGATTCGCCTCTGGCTTCTACCCATACAATCTTTGCAAGCAAATCAATTTCTTCTTCTGTCAACTGAATGCCCCAGCGATTTTCATATTTTACTGCTGCCGCTTCTTCCTGAATTACTTCCTGAATTACTTCCTGAATTACTTCCTGCGCTGCGGCTGCTTCTATACTTTCATAAGTAGCTGTTACTACATCTAATGCGTGTCTTTCGAATGTTACTTCGTTTTCTTTTTCTTCGGTTACAAATGATAATTGAGTACTTGGAGGCAGGCTAATCTGTGGTACTGCTGCTTCCGGCTGGCTTGACGTAACTGATAAGCAAAGTGCTATTGCAATTCCGCTTGCCATGTTCATTGTCATCATTGTCATTTTCTCCTTCCAATAATTAAAAAAAATTATAAACTATTTGCTTTATAAAAGCGGCAAATAAACATTTCATTTATCTGCCGCCGAACAACAATTGACATCTTACTCATTTTTCAAAAAAAGTCAAATTTCAATTTTGGGAAGGAAGTTGTAATTTTTACTATGAAATTACTATATTTTGATAGTCAAACTATTAAAATCTCTACATAATTTCCAGTTATATTTTTATACTTCACCGCGTCGAAGTGTAAAAGATTTTATTTTTGCACAATTTAAACACCGCATTTTTGTATATGTTGCACAAAGTTTTTTGTTTTATTTTACTCTGCCATAAAATTCCATGGCATTTTGCCAGGTCACTGCTTCTACATCTTCTACAGATACCTGTTTTAACTCTGCTATTTTAGATACAATGTATGGAATATATCTGGAATCATTGCGTTTTCCACGGTACGGCTCCGGTGCCATATACGGGCAGTCTGTCTCTAAAAGAATCCGCATCAATGGAATTTTTTCGACCGTTTCCTTCAGCTTTTTCGCATTTTTAAAGGTAACGACACCGCCCACTCCGATATAATAGCCCATTTTTACAAATTCTAAAGCCATTTCCGGCGAATAGGAATAACAATGAATAACTGCCTTTAAATCCGGCGTATGAACCTCTTTTAAAATATCCATCGTATCTGCCGCGGCATCTCTGGAATGTACAATCACAGGAAGCCCTGTTTCCTTTGCCAGTTCAAGCTGCCGTTTAAACCAATAGCGCTGATTTTTTTGTACCTCCGGTTCTTTATCCCAATAATAATCTAATCCAATTTCTCCAACCGCCACAGCCTTTGGATGTGCAGTCTGCTCTTTTAGCCATGCAAACTGCGTTTCATCCAGCTCTGAAATGTCGCTTGGGTGCACTCCGACAGAAGCGTATATAAAGTCATACTGCTCTGCCAGCTTTATCGAATTACGCGTAGAAGCAAGGGATGCACCTACATTTACCACTCTCTTAATACCATAATCAGGCAGAGAAGCAAGTAATGCTTCTCTGCCTGATTCAAATTGTTCATCATCATAATGTGCATGTGTTTCAAATATCATCTTTATCGTCCTTTATTTCGCTTTCTTTTTGCGTTTATTATGAACGATAAGAAAAGAAATTACAAGTATCAAAACAACGGCTGCAATCGCAATTGTCACATAAGTTCCTGAATTATCCGGTTCGATTTCAATGACTGCAAACTCTGCTTCATATGGAATCTCTGCTACTGCATAACTGCCATCCATCATTGTTGTTACCGGTGTCCAGTATTATATTTCCTGTAACACTGGCATAATTTTCTAAATCAGGTCACTGCACATATGCTTCTTCTCTGTCTTCCAATACCGGGAACTGCTCTGCCTTCAGCATATAACCATATGGGACATATTCCTCACTAATTACTTCATCTTCTGCTATATAGGTAACTTTAACCTGTTCAAATCCT
>CAYYZV010000068.1:0-2610 GCA_964476275.1 uncultured Roseburia sp. | reverse complement strand
TTGCACAACGTCTATTAGTGAACACATTGGTTAACCTTCTTTTTCATTATCTCCCATTTATTCCTTTTTATAGAACTTTATAGCCCTTGCCTTCTACTGCAGTCTTTAACACATCATCTGCTACCTCTTTTTCTAATGTAACAATCGCTGTTCCTGCTACGTGGCTTACCTCTGCACTTGCTACACCTTCGATTGCTTCTAATGCAGCTTTTACATTTGCCTCACAGTGCGGGCACATCATTCCTTCGATTTTTAATGTTTTTTCCATGGTTTTATCTTCCTCTCTTTCTTGTTTCTTCTTCCTTTTATCTTTAGCCGGATTATGAATATCAATCAAATTCAGCCTTAATGCATTACTTACAACGCAAAAGCTTGACAAACTCATAGCTGCTGCTCCAAACATTGGATTTAACTGCCACTGTAACAGCGGAATAAATACACCTGCCGCCAATGGGATACCAAGCATATTGTAGAAAAATGCCCAAAAAAGATTTTGGTGAATATTACGCAGTGTCGCACGGCTTAGACGAATCGCTGCCGGAACATCACTCAAACGGCTCTTCATTAAAACAACGTCTGCTGCATCAATTGCAATATCTGTACCTGCGCCGATTGCGATACCAATATCTGCTCTCGTAAGTGCCGGTGCATCATTAATGCCATCGCCTACCATCGCAACCTTTCCCTGCTTTTGTAAAGAACGAATCACAGCTTCCTTACCATCCGGAAGAACACCTGCAATGACTTCATCCACACCTGCTTCTGCTCCGATTGCTTTCGCAGTCCGTTCATTATCCCCTGTCAGCATGACTACACGAATTCCCATATTCTGTAATTCCCGTACCGCCTGCGGACTGTCTGATTTAATCACATCTGCTACTGCAATCATACCGAGATAAACATCTTCTCTGGCAAAAAAAAGTGGTGTTTTACCCTGCATTGCAAACTGCTCCGCGGTCTTCTCTGCCATCTGGTCTATTATAACACTTTTCTGCATAAAAGTGAAATGTCCGCCTGTTATTTTTTTGTCATTTATGTTTGCTGTTAAACCATTTCCCGGCAGAGCCATAAAATCTTCTACCGTCAGGTCTTCTGTCGGATACTCGCTGGCATATTCTAAAATCGCCTTTGCCAGCGGATGTTCACTTTTCTGCTCTAACGCTTTTGCATAAGATAATAATTCCTTCTCTGCAATACCTTCTGCCGGAACAATATCTGTCACCTTCGGTTCTCCTGCTGTAATCGTTCCAGTCTTGTCCAGTGCCACAATATCTATTTTACCTGTTTCTTCTAGGGAAACAGCTGTTTTAAACATAATGCCATTTTTCGCACCCAGACCATTTCCTACCATGATCGCAACCGGTGTAGCCAGTCCCAATGCACATGGGCAGCTAATTACCAATACGGAAATACCTCTTGCTAAGGCAAAACCAATTGTCTCACCACATAATAACCAAACAAGTGTTGTCACCACCGCAATTGTAATAACGTTCGGAACAAAGACACCGGAAACCCTATCTGCAATCTTTGCAATCGGAGCCTTTGTTGCTGCCGCATCACTTACCATCTGTATAATCTGGGAAAGTGTGGTATCTTCTCCTACTCTGGTCGCACGGCATTTCAGATAACCGGACTGGTTTACGGTAGCTGCCGATACATGGGAACCTGCTTCCTTATCTACCGGAATACTTTCTCCAGTTAAAGCAGCCTCATTTACCGCACTGTGTCCTTCGATTACTACACCATCCACCGGAATATTTTCTCCCGGTTTTACTACAAAGATATCATCCTTTGCCACTTGATCGATTGACACCTCTGTTTCGACACCATCTACTAATAAAACTGCTGTCTTTGGTGCCAGCTTCATTAATCCCTTTAAAGCATCCGTTGTTTTTCCCTTTGAACGCGCCTCTAACATCTTACCTACCGTAATCAGAGTCAGAATCATCGCCGCGGATTCAAAATAGAACTCGTGCATATAGGAATGCACACCTGCCATATTTCCCTGTACGGCAGCATCTGTCATTGCAAACAGTGCATACGTACTGTAAACAAAAGATGCTCCGGAACCCAAGGCTACCAAAGTGTCCATATTTGGTGCTTTATGCCATAAGCTCTTAAATCCGCTGATGAAAAACTTCTGATTAATCACCATTACAATAATCGTCAAAAGTAATTGTATGAGACCGATTCCAATAGGATTCTGTGCCAAACGCTCCGGCAATGGCCAGCCCCACATCATATGCCCCATAGAAACATACATTAATACAATTAAAAATCCCAAGGATGTAAACAGGCGGCGTTTCAATACCGGTGTTTCTTTGTCTTTTAACATTTCTTCAGAAGCAGCACCTCCTGCTGTGCCTTTCGCACCGACATTTTTCCTGCTTCCCTTTACTTCTGCTCCATAGCCTGCCGCTTCTACTGCCTGAATAATAGCTTCTGGACTGGCAGTTCCTTCCACACCCATAGAGTTTGTAAGCAAACTTACTGAACAAGAAGTCACTCCTTCTACTCCGTTTACTGCTTTTTCCACTCTCGCGCTGCAGGCTGCACAGCTCATACCTGTAACTGTATATTGTTTCATAAGCCACCTCTATTTTAATAATT
>CAYYZV010000067.1:0-10691 GCA_964476275.1 uncultured Roseburia sp. | reverse complement strand
GGCATATATTCCACTATACACACTTTTTCCGGTTTGCACCATACGATATCTCCATTCGGTTTTACATTGTTTTTGAATGGGCAGGCTCCTTTCGTTAAATAAGTACCGCCTTGCGTTCCTACCCATATTCATTTTTACCTTTGCTTACCACTCCCTCCTTCGTTTTTTCTCCAAATCACTCCCAAAACCACTTTTTTACCCTTATGCATCTTTAAAAACGGGCAAAAAAATCGGGCAAAAACTAGCCATTTTTCAGCCTAATTTTTGCCCTCAAACCACAACATCTTGTGGCCAAACCCTACTTTTTCTTCTCTTTTCCGCAATACTGCATCATTATTACACACTCTACATGCGTAGTATGAGAGAACTGGTCCACAGCCCGCACACGCCTTAACTCATACCCGCCATCACAAAGAATCCGCAAATCCCTCGCTAACGTAGCCGAATCACAGCTTACATACACAATCCGTTCCGGCTGCATTTTAAGCATCGTCTCTAAACACTTCTCATCACAGCCCTTACGCGGCGGGTCTACCACAATCACATCCGGATGCAGCATACTTCCGGCATCCTCACCCTTCTCTGACCCCTTTTCCGTATGCATAAAATTCTGTTCGTAAAACTCCGGCAGAACCTCTTCTGCCTTTCCTACAAAAAACTCTGCATTCGTTATACCATTTAACTTGGCATTATTCTTTGCATCTTCAATCGCCTGCGGAACAATCTCCACACCATATACCTTTCCGGCTTTTCCCGCAAGAAACAGAGAAATCGTTCCGATTCCGCAGTATAAATCCCACACGGATTCCTTTCCTGTCAAATCTGCATATTCTAAAGCCAGACTATACAACTTCTCAGTCTGAACCGGATTCACCTGATAAAAAGACTGCGGTGAAATATGATAAGCTATCGCTGTATCTGTCACTGCAAACTCTGCACTGTCATCCGACAAAGACGATTCCCCGGCTTTGCAGCTGCGTAAATGAATATAATCCGTAATATAAGGCTTACCCCAAATACATTCTGTCACATCACCCAAAATTACATTCGTATTCTTTGTATTTACATTTACAGAAATGCTCTGCATTCCTTCTATTTTACATAACTTTTCAATCAATTTATCGGAAGCAGGCAGCTTTTTCCCATTCATGATAATGCATACCATAATTTCTTTTGTTGTAAATCCATACCGGATTAACACATGACGTATCAGACCTTTGCCTGTTTTTTCATCATAAGGCTTCACCTTACATTCTTTCATGTAAGAAATAACTGCTTCTAATATCTCTTTATTTACCGAAACACCAAGCTGGCAATCTATAACCGGAATAATATCATGGCTTCTCGCCGCATAAAATCCCGCTATAATATTGCCTTCTTTATCCATTCCCATCGGAAACTGCGCTTTATTACGGTAACGGTATGGTTCTTCCATTCCAACGATTGGCTCCATAACAGCATCTATCTCTGCCTCCGAAAAGCCGCCCAAACGAATCAGGTTATTCCGAACCTTCTTCTCTTTAAATGCCAGCTGCGCCTGATAATCCATCGCCTGAATCTGACAGCCGCCGCAGCGTTTATGCAGTGGGCAGCGCGGCTTGGTCCGGTCTTTGGAAGATTCTAAAATTTCGTCCACTCTGGCATAACCATAGGTCTTTTTCAGCTTTGTAATACGGGCACGAATTTTATCTCCTACTACAGCATCCTTCACAAAAAATGCCATCCCCTCATACTTGCCGATTCCTTCACCGTCCACGCTCATATCTTCAATTATTAATTCAATTACATCATTTTTCTGCATAGAATTTCTCATCTTACTTACTTGTTTTTCTAATATTTGTCTCTAACAAACGATTATATCCCAGCCACTCCATATTATTAGCCGGTGCCGCCGCAAAAATCTCACGAAGTGTCTCCATTTTTGCATCCATATTATCCGCAAAGCTTAATGCCAATGCTTCTGCCAATGCCGGCTTCTTTGGCGAACCAAATTCCAGTTCCCCATGATGTGCCAGAATACAGTGCTTTAATTCATTGCCCAAACGCTTTGGAAAACCTTCTATTGTGCGCATACGCTCGCCTACCATCTCAGCACCAATCATAATATGACCCAATAACTGTCCCTCGTCTGTATAATCATTTTCCGGGAAAGTTGACAGTTCTTCTAATTTACCGATATCATGAAAAATTGCAGCACTTAATAATAAATCTCTATTTAAAAATGGATATGCACCTGAAAAATAATCGCAGTTCTTTGCAACACTAAGCGTATGCTCTAGTAATCCTCCTACAAATCCATGATGTACCGTTTTCGCTGCAGAATGGAATTTGAAACGCTTTTCAAACTCTGCATCTTCCAAGAAGAAACTCTTCAACAGCTTGCTTAAATACGGATTATTTACTGTTTTAATTAAATTGCAAAGTTCTATGTACATACCATCAATGTCCTTTTCACTGACCGGAAGATAGTCCTTCGGATTATACTCTCCCTCCTGTACTTTTCTTGCCCTTTTTATACTTAACTGCAGATTTCCCTGAAAACTGGTCACATCTCCGGTAACTGCTACATAATCCATTGCATCAAATTCATCGATTCCAATCGAACCCGGGTCCCATATCTTAGCATCCAATGTTCCTGTTTTATCCTGAAGCACCACATTATCATATGGCTTTCCAGCTTTTGTCAAAGCAGACTGCTTCACTTTACACAAATAAATCTCATTAATACGCTCGCCTTCTCTTAAGGTCTCAATATATTTCATAAACTCCTGTCCTTTACCTTTCTATTCCTTAACTATTTTAATTTCGAAGCTTCCACATCACAGCGGATAGATACATATCCATTCGTTCCCTGACGCTTAATAATAAGGCTTACCTTATCCCCCGGCTTTACCTGCAAAAGCTTCCTCTCATATACGGATTCATCCAAAACAGCCATTCCGCCAATCTCTACAATAACATCCCCGCTCTGTAAACCTGCTGCCATCGCCGGTGAATCCATTTTCACTTCTTTTATATAAACCCCTCTTGGAATATCATATTCCTTTTCAATCTCAGTCGTAACTGTACTGATACCCAGTCCCAGATATGCCGTTTCATTTCCATTTGATAATTTTTCAATCAACGCTTTCAAGTCAGAAATGGATACTGCTGTCAACGTATTCTCATCTCCCTGCCGGCTGTAATCCTGCATAACCAGACCAATTACTTCTCCTTTTACATTAATAAGAGCACCGCTTCCATTTTCGCTCGCTACAATATCCGTTGTAAAAATATTATAATTTGCATCTATCGTAGAAATTGTATTTGTCGTAGAAGTAATATTCCCTGTTAAAACAGAAAAATTCACTCCCATTGGACTTCCAACAGCAATGGCTAATGTGCCCTGTGAAATAGACAGCGAATTTCCTAATACGGCAATCGTAATCTGACTCATGGTGGTCTCTTCAATTTCCGAAATCGGCACACTTAAAATTGCAATTCCAGTATTGCCATCGTACTGCTTCATGGCTGCCTGCACCATAACGTCATCACAAAACGTCACATAAACCTCCTGTGCCCCAACAATAATTTTCTTTTCTGTTAAAATCAAAAGTTCCTGACTATTATTTGCAATAATAATACCGGACCCTTGATCCCGATTTTCATAATCATTGTTAAACCAATCTGTACCATTCTGTACTCCGGTCACAGTTACAACAAAATGATTCGCCTGCTGTCCAATTGCATAAAGCTGATTGTGAAGCATCTGATAGTCTTCAAGTGTTGGCTTCCAATTCAGCATATCAATTGGAACCTCTGCACTCTCGCCGGTCTGTGTCTCAGTACTTTGCGTAGAAGATGTTTCTGTCGGCTCATCCTCTGGAATTGTCACCGTTGGCTTCTGCTGTGGATACAGCATCCCCTCAATTTTTGGCTGCAAAAGAGCCATTACCACACTTGCAATCACACCAAATATAAGTGCCATAACACAAACATAGCCCATCTGCCATGCCACCTTCTTTTTATTTACAGGAATTTCCTTTCTCTTCTCTTTAATAAATTCATAATTATTTTCCTGCATGCAGTTCCCCTTATTACAAAATAAAAACATATAGATACTCTTATAGATTATAAATTGAAACTGAAATGCTTGCAACACTTTATTTTTCCCTTTTAATAAGCCCTCATTTCAGATATAATATACACGAAAGCAATAAGAAGTATAGAACGAACTATCAGGAGCAAACAAACTTATATGAATGAAAAAGTATTACACACTTTAGAATATACAAAAATACGAACTATTTTATCTGAATACGCTTTTAGTGAAGAAGCAAAAAGAAGATGTCTTTCTCTGACTCCTTCTACTGATAAAACCCAAATTGAATTAGAACAGCAGCAAACCAAAGATGCCTTAGACCGCTTATTTAAATGCGGCAGACTGTCTTTTTCCGGTGTCCGCAATTTGAATGATTCTCTGCGCCGCTTAGAAATCGGCAGTTCTTTGAACGCAGTTGAATTATTACAGGTCTGCTCTTTATTAGAGGCTGCAAAACGTGCCAAATCTTTTGCCCGTGCCATTAAGGAGGATGCACCTGCGGACAGCTTAACGGAATATTTTTCCCAAATTGAACCGCTGACTCCATTATGCGACGAAATCCGCAGATGTATTTTATCAGAAGATGAAATCGCAGATGATGCCAGTCCGGCTCTGCGCTCCATCCGCCGTTCCATGCATTCTATGACGGACAAAATCCGTGCTCAGATGAACCAGATGATTAACAATGCCACAACCCGCAGCTATTTGCAGGACACCGTTATTACAATGCGTGACGGACGGTACTGTCTGCCTGTTAAGGCCGAAGCGAAATCCATGGTTCCCGGCATGGTACATGACCAGTCCGGCAAGGGTTCCACTCTTTTTATTGAGCCAATGGCTGTCGTAAACTTAAATAACGAATACAAAGAACTTTTATTAAAAGAAAAAGAGGAAATCGAAAAGGTCCTTGCCAGCTTAAGTAATCTGGTATATGAATCTTCTTCTTTCATTGCCGCCGATTATAAACTATTAATCGAATTAGATTTTATTTTTGCAAAAGCATCCTATGCGCAGACCTATAACGGTGTTGCTCCGACCTTCAATGAAGATGGCCGCATTCATATCAAAAAAGGCCGTCATCCATTATTAGATCAGAAAAAGGTGGTACCAATCGATGTGCGTCTGGGCGATGACTTTAACTTATTAATTGTTACCGGACCAAATACCGGCGGTAAAACCGTTTCTTTGAAAACGGTCGGATTATTAACCCTAATGGGACAGTCCGGTCTGCACATCCCGGCCTCAGAACGCTCTGAGCTGGGTATTTTTGAGGAAGTATTTGCAGACATTGGGGACGAGCAGAGTATTGAACAAAGCTTAAGTACCTTCTCTTCTCACATGACCAATATTGTGCGCATTTTAGAACAGGTGAATGACCGTTCCCTTGTTTTATTCGATGAACTTTGTGCCGGAACCGATCCGACAGAAGGCGCTGCATTGGCTATCGCTATCTTATCTAAAATGCATCTTTATGGTGCCAGAACGATGGCAACAACACACTACAGCGAGTTAAAGATCTATGCACTCTCTACTCCAGGTGTAGAAAATGCCTGCTGTGAATTTAATGTAGAAACCTTAAGCCCGACTTACCGTCTTTTAATTGGTATTCCTGGAAAAAGTAATGCCTTTGCGATTTCCGAAAAACTTGGTCTGGACGCTGACTTAATCGAAGATGCAAAAAGCCGAATCTCTGAAAACGATGAAAACTTTGAGGATTTACTGGCAGATTTGGAAAAGAGCCGCGTTACTATCGAAAAAGAGCAGTTAGAAATCAATCAATATAAGGCAGAAATTGAATCTTTAAAAGCAAAGTTACAGGAAAAACATGAACGGCTTGATGCCAGCCGTGAAAAAATTTTACGCGAGGCCAATGAAGAAGCGTTTAATATCTTAAAGGAAGCAAAAGATGTAGCGGATGCTACTATTCGAAACTTTAATAAATACGGTAAGGGTACTGCTTCCATGAGTGAAATGGAAAAAGAACGTTCTGCGCTCCGTGACAAAATGACCGCAAAGCAGAAAAAGCTTGCTGACCAGAAAAAAACTGTTGCTCCTGCAGGAAATGCACCAAAAAATCTTCGTATTGGTGACCGTGTAAAAGTTCTTAGCATGAATCTGGTCGGTACGGTTCACACACTGCCAAATGCCAAAGGCGATTTAACCGTTCAGATGGGTATTTTAAACTCACAGGTCAATGTCCGTGACTTGATTTTAATGGAAGATGAAACCTCTCCAAAGAGTCCGAAATTTAATAAAACCGGTATCGGAAAAGTGAAATTAAACAAGTCTGCTACGATTTCTCATGAAATCAACCTTATCGGAAAAACCACCGATGAAGCAATTGCCCTATTGGATAAATATTTGGACGATGCCTATCTCTCACACCTGCCATCTGTACGCATTGTACATGGAAAGGGAACAGGAGCATTGCGCAATGCTGTTCAGGCACATCTGAAACGTACAAAATATGTAAAATCCTATCATCTTGGCGAATTTGGCGAAGGCGATGCCGGTGTAACGATTGCTGAGTTTGTTTAATGATTTAGAGCCTGGCTCGAAAATGCTCTGAATAATGAAACAAAATAAAATAGAAAGAAGGTATGTATATGGCTGCAAAATCAAAAATCCTAATTGTAGATGATGATAACAATATTGCAGAGTTAATTTCTCTGTATTTGATAAAAGAATGTTTTGATACCAAAATTGTAAATGATGGAGAAGAAGCCCTGCAGGCTTTTGAAACCTATCACCCAAATTTAATTTTACTTGATCTGATGCTCCCTGGTATCGATGGTTATCAGGTATGCCGTGAAGTCCGCGCGAAATCAAACGTACCGATTATTATGCTTTCTGCAAAAGGCGAAATTTTTGACAAAGTATTAGGTTTAGAACTTGGTGCAGATGATTATATGATAAAACCATTTGATTCGAAAGAGCTTGTCGCACGCGTAAAGGCCGTTTTAAGACGCTATCAGCCCGTCAAAACAGAAGAACCGACACCGGATATCAAATGTGTACGCTACAACAATCTAGTTATTAATCTTTCCAACTACTCTGTCGTTTACCGTGGTGAACAGGTGGATATGCCGCCAAAGGAACTGGAACTTTTATACTTCCTTGCTTCATCGCCAAATCAGGTATTTACCAGAGAACAGCTGTTAGACCACATTTGGGGCTATGAATACATTGGTGATACCCGTACTGTCGATGTTCACGTAAAACGTCTTCGTGAAAAAATCAAAGATGATGCAAATTGGAGCCTTGCTACAGTTTGGGGAATTGGTTATAAATTTGAGGTCAGAGATTAGTTATGAAACGTACACTTTATTTAAAACTGGCCGCAGGTTATGCGATGTTTCTTCTTTTAAGCTTTCTTGCGGTCACGCTTTTTACGTACCATATTGCCTATCAGCATATAGAAAAACAGGAAGCCGCCAGTCTTTATAGGGAGGCTTCTGCTATTTCTAATACCTATGGTACAAATTATTACTCCCGTACATTGACCCAGGAAGATTTTCGTCTGCAGCTTTCCTCCTTGAGCAAATATTCAAATGTAACAATCTGGATTACAGATACAAAAGGAAACATTAATATTACTACTTCAGGTACTTCAAAATCTATCGAGGATTTTGATATTTTAGATTTTGGAAATAATTATTATCAAACAGGAAATTTTTATGATTCCTTCTCCAGTGATACGCTCAGTGTCTATTCGCCAATTACAGTAAACTATAAAGTACGCGGATATGTCCTGATTCACAAACCTATTTCCGACATTGTAAATGCAGCAAATGCAATCACTACGATTGGTTATCAGACCCTTGTCCTGATTGCTCTCGCAGGATTACTGCTGTTTGCGCTTTTTACATTTATAATTTATATTCCGATTCGTAAACTGGCAAAAGCCGCAGATGCATATGCTCAGGGAGATTACAGTGTCACTGTTGATGTTAATTCCAACGACGAATTAGGCTACCTGGCGGCCGCCATTAATTATATGGCAAATGATTTGCATACCTTAGAGGATGACCAAAAAAAGTTTATTTCTAATGTATCTCATGACTTTCGTTCTCCTTTAACTTCTATCAAAGGATATATTGAAGCTATGTTAGATGGTACAATTCCAGTAGAAATGCAGGAGAAATATCTGAATATTATTCTTTTTGAAACAGAGCGATTAAACAAACTGACTCACAGCCTGCTGGAATTAAATAAGTTTGGTTCCCGCGGCATCATGCTGAATATTACGACTTTTGACATTAACCAGACCATTAAAACAACCGTACAGACCTTTGAAGGCGTTTGTACTAAAAAACATTTATCCTTCGATTTGACTTTAACCGGCGATGAACTGATGGTTCGTGCCGACTATGGTAAAATTCAGCAGATTTTATATAATCTGATCGACAATGCCATCAAATTCAGCCACGATAATACTACTATTTACATCGAAACCACTACAAAAAATGAAAAAGTATTTATTTCTGTCAAAGATACCGGTATCGGAATCCCTAAAGACAGCATTAATAAAATCTGGGAACGCTTTTACAAATCCGACTTATCCCGCGGTAAAGATAAAAAAGGAACCGGCTTGGGACTTGCCATTGTAAAAGAAATTATCAATGCGCATAATGAAAATATTAACTGTATCAGTACGGAAGGTGTTGGAACGGAATTTATTTTTACGCTGCCACTAGCAGGAAACTAAATCTAAAAAGCAGGCGGAAAACTCTTCCAGAAACTTTCCGCCTGCTTTTTATAATCATATCTAATGGGATTTTCCAATCAAACCTTTTAATCCCTTTACTTTACTGCAATTACTTCTACTTCACATAACACGCCCTTTGGAAGAGCTTTTACAGCCACACAGGAACGTGCCGGCTTGCCTGTAAAGTATTTTGCATATACTTCATTAAATGCTGCGAAATCAGCCATATCTGCAAGGAAACAGGTTGTCTTAATTACATTCTCATAGGTAAGTCCATTTGCCTCTAAAATGCCTCCTACGTTCTTACAGGACTGTTCTGCCTGCTCTGTAATATTTGTTCCCACTACTTCTCCTGTTTCTGGTGAAAGCGGAATCTGACCTGACGCAAATAAAAATCCATTTGCTGAAATCGCCTGTGAATATGGTCCAATTGCTGCTGGTGCATTTTTGGTATTTGTTACTTCAAACATGTGTATATCCTCCGATTATATATTTTTTGAATCTCTTACTGTTTCCTAAATAGCAGTTTTTGTGATTCGCCTTTTAAACACTATTATAAACAAATTTGAGAAAATATCAATTCCTCTCATATGCTCCCCGCCATTTCCGTTCTATTTCAAATGCCAAAGATTTCTTTGAAATTTAATCAACAACCTCCACATCCAATCCAAGTTCAGATGGAAGGAAACGTGGGCATACATTATCCGAAGTTGTAATAGTAGACGCCGCAAGATAGGAGCCAATTTCAACTGCTTCCGGTAGTGTCTTTCCATAAGTCAAGCCAACGACAACCCCTGAACAAAACGCATCTCCTGCACCGGTTGTATCAATTACCTGTACATTTCTTGCCGGAACATGTCCTTTATTTCCATTGATATCTGCATAAACTGCACCTTTACCGCCCATCGTTACAATCATAGCCGGAATACGGGCACGAATCACTTTTTCTGAAATGATTTCTTCTAATTCTGTCGCATTTTTTTCACTATAATCATCGGCAAAAAGAATTCCCGCCTCTAACTGATTACAGATAAAGCAGTCAAAACGCTGAATAAAATCTCGTCTCTGTGCTGCAATTGACATATTTGAAACAATGGAGTACATCTTTTTATGATGCTTTTCTGCCAACTGGAATACTTTTTTGACAATTTCCTTATCTAAATCTACCTCAAGTACAATAGAATCCGCATTTGCAAAAATCTCATCGCCTTTTTCTTCCAGCAGATTTAAAATCGGCATCATATTTGGACGCTGTGAAATCGATCCTGCCAAATCTCCCGTCGTATCAAAAACTGCCAGCCAGGTTCCCATTCCAGACGGAAGTGATAAAATATAATCACAATTTACCTTATGTCTTTTCAGCTTATTCACAACTTCCTCGCCCATTGCCGTATTATCCACAATACTGACAAACGTTGGCCGTAATTCTACATTGGCAATGTCTTCTGCCACATTACGGCTCACCCCGCCATGAATATATTCAATGTGCCCTGCGTTTCTACCATCTGGAATATACGCATCCTCCGGAAATCCCTTAATATCTACAAACACTGCTCCAATTACTACAATTCCCATATATCCTCCTTGTTTTCCGAAGGAAAATGCCTGCCCGTCTCGCAGGCAGAGGATTTGTCCTCCTTATTTTTCTTTAGTATATCATTTTTCTCAGATTATTACTACAAAAAACCCCGGTTGCCTATGCAACCGGGGTCTATTATCGTAATCTTATACTAACTCAAGTAATACTTCTAAAGCGCCATCACCTTTACGCTGACCGATTTTAACGATTCTTGTGTAACCACCGTTACGGTTTACGTATTTAGGAGCGATTTCGTCAAATAATTTACCAACTAAATCAACTTCTTTAGCGTTTCTCTTCTTACCATCAGCAACATCTGTTAC
>CAYYZV010000066.1:0-10861 GCA_964476275.1 uncultured Roseburia sp. | reverse complement strand
GGTGTATGCACATATACAAAGTCTCTCTCCTGGAAGAATTTGTGAATTGCATATGCACAAAGAGAACGAACACGGAATACTGCTTCAAATGTATTTGTTCTTGCTCTTAAATGAGAAATTGTTCTCAAATATTCAAAAGAATGTTTCTTCTTCTGTAATGGATAATCAGGAGTAGACGGACCCTCTACTTCTACATTTTCTGCCTGAATTTCAAATGGCTGCTTTGAACCCGGTGTTGCTACCATACGTCCGGTAACAATAATTGCAGCTCCTACGTTTAATTTTTCTACTTCTTCAAAATTGGAGAGTACATCAGAATATACGACCTGTACAGGTTCAAAAAATGTTCCGTCATTTACAACAATAAAACCGAAATTCTTTGAATTACGAATACTTCTAACCCAACCGCCAATTGTAATAACCTGATCTACGTACTGTTCCCGGTTACGGAACAAATCTCTTACATTTACCAAATCCATATCTTTCCTCCAAACTATATGCCAATTTCCATTCGTGCCGTCAAATTGGCACGCAGAATAATAATATTAATATAATAGCTATCTACTTACAAAAAATCAATCTTTTTTTATTATTTCTAACAAAAAACAGCGCAGCCATTTCTCATGACCACACTGTTTCTTATTCCTGCCACACTTAGATTTCTATTCTTCAGTACCTTCCGTTGACGAAACTGTCTCTGTTTCTTCCACAATTTCTGTATTTTCTGTTGTTTCTTCTACAGGCTCAACAATTGTAATAATCGCTGATTCTGCCAATTTTTCTAACAAATCACTCTGAACATGCATTTCTTTCATACGTTTCTCGCCGTATACTGCGTCACCATATCCATATGACTCAAACATCGTATCTGCAGATTCTAAACCATAATAGCTTACATATTCTTCTAATTCTGTTTCATAGCTTTCTGTATCTAATTCCATGCCCATTTCCTGTGCAATTGTATTCAGAATAAAATTAAGCTTTACCTCCATAATTAAGGCTTCTTTCCACTCATCCTCTGCCTGATCAACCGTCATATTATAATTTGTACTTAAAAATTCTTCTAACTGTGTTTCATCACCGCCACAGTAATTCCAAATAAATACATTCCGATATGCTTCCATTAAATCAGCAAAAAAATCTGCCGGTATCTCTACTGTACAGTTATCAAGCAAATACTGCTGAATTTCTTCACTTGTTTCCTGAATTTTATAGTATGCATTTTCTTCTGTCAGCCCCTGATTTACTATTTCATACATTTCATCTACTGTGTCAGTTCCTGCATAATCCTTTGCAAAATCATCATCAATTTCTTCAAATGCAATCGGTCTCTGAATGGAATTTACAGTAAATGTAAATACAACTGCCTTTCCTGCTAAATCTGTATTTCCATAATTTTCCGGGAAAGTCACATCACAGTCAATTTCCGTTCCAACCTCTGCTCCAAGAAGTCCTGTTGTAAATCCTTCGATATAAGCAGAGCTGCCGTCTGCAGAACAGTTTCCTGATACATCAATCAGCTGATTTTCTGCTGTACCGCCGTCAAATGCCACACCATCAAGTTTACCTACATAATTTACATCGACAATATCACCTTCGCCGATTACAGTCTTTGTTTCATCTACTGTATAAAACGGTCCATAATACTGGAACCAGTCAACGATATACTGCTTTACATCCTCATCCGTTACTTCATAATCGTCTAATAATTCTACCGGAATTGCGCTGTAATCTGCTAATGTTACATAATCAGCATAGTTAAATTCATACTTCGCCAAATCTACCACCGGCATAGCTGCCTCTGTACTTTCTGTACTATCTACAGATTCACCATCCGAGCCTCCGCAGGCTGTCATAGCAAATACAGTTGTCACACACAATAAAAGTGCCAAAACTCTCTTTTTCATACTTACCTCTCTACTTTCTAAAAACAAAATTTGCAAAGCCCTATTAACATACCATAGTTTTTTGTAAAAATAAAGGGATTTTGCCAGAGTTCACAATAAATTCACATTGCTTTTTACCAAAATCAATGCTACAATATATCTCGAATTGTTATTTAGGAGGTTTTTATCGTGACTACAGGACAAATTGTATTATTAGTAATTCTAATCGTGTTAATCGCTGCCATAGTTGCGTTATATTTCTTTGGCAAGAAAGCTCAGAAACGAAAAGAAGAATCGGATGCACAGATGGCTGCTGTTTCACAGGTCGTTCCAATGCTTATCATTGACAAAAAGCGTATGAAGCTCAAAGAATCCGGTCTCCCTCAGGCAGTAATCGACCAGACTCCAAAGTACATGCGCGGTTCAAAGCTCCCTATCGTAAAAGCGAAGGTAGGTCCAAAGATAATGACCTTAATCGCAGACGATGCTGTTTTCGAATTAATTCCTTTAAAGAAAGAAGTAAAGGCTACTGTCAGTGGTCTCTACATCACAAAGGTAACAGGTGTCCGCGGACCATTAGAAAAGCCGGAAGGCAAATTAACCTGGAGAGCTAAATTACAGAAAAAAGCCAATGAACTAAAAGCAGATACTGAAAATGATGCAAAGGCTTCAAACACAAAAAGTAAAAAGAAAAAATAATACATAAAAGGGAACCTCATCGGTTCCCTTTTTGCATACTTAAAAAACATTTTTAAAGTCTGAAATCCCTTGCTTCTTTGGATTTTACATCAACGGTAATATGACAATCCGCCATGTGTTCGTAATTGATTTCAAGTCCATAAGCCACTTTCACATGAATATCTAAATCTGTCTCATCGACCCGAATCTCTTTCGCATCAATTCCTATCAGCAGATTGCCGTAAGGGGTATAATAATAGGATACATTTTTTTTATCCTTCTCAAACACCATGTGTACCGCGGCAGGTCCTTTTCTGGTCACTTCCATAGAGTCCTCACCAATTTTAATCATATTTTTGGTGACCTCAGTTGTACCTTCCATAACCTCTTCGTATAATACATAATGCTTTCCATTTTTCTTATAATAAGTTCCTGACGTAATCACTTCAATCGAATCACTGTCTTCTTCCCCTGCAAACTGCAGACCGCTGATTTTCACAAGTACATCTTTTGTCATCTTTATATCTGTATACCTTTCTTTCGCTATCCGACAGCAAGTGTCTGATAGCTCTATAAACAATAACTTTCTAACACTTTTTTGCTACGTATGATATATTAACCGCTTTCTTACTATTTCGCAACCTATCTTTTATCAAAAATATCAAAAATCCACAAACGCACCTCATAATCACCGGATCGTAAAACTGCCTGATACTCCTCTTCGTCGAGTACTTTTCGTAATTCTTTCCCTGCATTTTCATCCACCACTTCATACATACTGTTTTCAAAGCACATATTCGGATACATAACACACCACCAGTTCTGTCCTTCTCCTGCCCCTATCGTAACCTTTAATGCATCATAGGTCCCTGCCGGAAACGTATAGTCTCCATAAGTTTTTACAGGAAAACGGCATTCTGTCAATTCTGCCTGCACCGGATAAGCAAAGCCGTTCTCTTTGATTACTTCTTCTGCAAGCTCTTCAATTTCAGGCAGACATTCCGCAATACGTGCTTCACTGTCTGCTTTATCTGTCACCGTTTTCAGCTGCTCCTGCAGATAGACGCCAATAGCATCCCGAACCGAAAGCTTTAATTCCTGATCCATACTGCTGTCACTATTTGCCAGCACATGAAAACGCAGCACTTTTTCTGCAAGCTGATGCTGTACGTAATACTGTCTTCCATACCATAAAATGCTGATAAATGCCATTGCTGTTACTGTTCCTGTCATTATGTATCCGGTAATTTTTTTCATATCCATTCTACTCTCCTTTTTTACTACATTTGTAACTATTCAGAGTCAAGCTCGAAAGTATTATGAAAATATTATTACCAGTTTTATCCTGCCTAATCCGTCCACTCAATATCCAAATCAAAAATAATTTCGATTTCCCCTTCGTAGAAGTCCGGATTCTGTGAATAATAAGCATACCACTCCGGTTCTCTTCCGAGTTTTTTGTAGCTGTTTGTTATATCGATTCCCTGTTTTAGCATATCTGAAGCCTTTGCAGTCATATATTCGCCTATCAAAATTTCTAATTGTTCCTGTACCATTTCCCGGTTTTGTGCATAAGGTTTTGCAAGAATCTTTCCATCACAGTGAATCTCTGCAATCACCTGCTTTTTTAATAATCCGTTATCCATCCGCTCCCATTCAAAATCGATTTCGTTTTGTGAATTGGAAAGCTCGACAAATTGATTTTCGCCAAGCTGCAATACATAATTTTCCATGTCATTCGCAAGAAAAAAAGACAACAATGCCGCATCTGTTTCTGCCAATCCTTTTGCCACACCCCGTTTATATGCCTCGTAAGACGCTGCCGCCGGTTTTTCCTCAATTAGCGATACACATGGAATAAACAGTGTTTCCATACGGTTTTCTTCCTCCTGATACAGCAGACCAAGCGTAGGATAGGTTTCTTTTTTGACCGTATCGCCTTTTTCCAATAACTTCTCCAGATAATCTCCTAAAGGTTCCGAAAGTCCTGCTTCCGTCAGCTCTTTGACACTTTCCGTAGTCACTACATAGGCATTTAAAGGTACATTTTTATCCGCTTTTAATACTGACAGCATCTCCGTCATAGCGACTTCGTTTTCTAAAAACGCACGTTCTATCAGCACTACCTTCAAATGATTATAATCAATCTTTTTATTTCCCTCCTGCAGTCCATTCAGCCACTCTTTTGAAAAATCTGATTCTGATGTAACTGTTAGAATTGCCGGAAATTCCCGATTCTCTACCTGTGTATTACTGCATCCGCTAAACAGCAGCATGACAGCGATTCCCATTAACAATCTATAAATTTTCATTTTCCACCTGCTCCTTTTTTGTTTTTAATTTTTGCAGCAGTACAAAAACTGCCGGCACCAGTACAACAAACGGTGTTCCTACATATCGGAAAAATAGTTCATAATAATTTTTTAATTTCTCCCAGTGGTAAAAACAGTCTGCTAATAACAGAACAAGCACTGTTTCGAAAAGCAGCCACCACCGGATATGCTCCTTTTTCCTATTCCAAAGGCTTCCTGCCGAAAATACCAGACTGTTTAAAAGTGCATACAGTGTAAAAAACCAGACTGCAAACATAAAGGCATCTGTTCTTTTTAAAAATCCGCCTGTCATCTGAATCCGGCTCATCATCGTAACCACCGGATAATCTAACGTTTTTAACCCTTCTGCACCAAACATCCCCAGTAAAATCAAATAAAGTACCAATAATATACCGCCTGTAAAAAACAGCGCCCATTTTCCGCAGTGGTATATCTGCTTTTGTTCTCTGACGTATCCGGCCAAAAAAGGAATTACACTCAATGCCGGAATCCCTAGAAACACCTGATAGCCGCCCTGTAAAATTTCTCCGGCTCCTTTGTAAAAAATCGGTGTCCAATAATCCGTATCGACCGCAGGCAATGCAAACAGCAGCATAAGAAATAACGGCAGCAGCAAAAACCAAAATAAAATCTCATAGATTCTGGCTCTCCCTTCAATTCCTCCTGATATGCCGTAATATACCAGTACCATAAGAATCACCAGAATCAGCCGAAACTGCTTTTCTAAAAGCTCCTCTACCACCAGTTCTGAAAACATTGCTGCCACTCGTCCTGCCAATAGCATAAAATAAAGATAATATCCTGCTTTTAACAAAGTTCCTACAGCCATACTGCTATTTTTTCTAAGACAGTCCCCAAAATTGCCATCCATCTGCTCCATCATCGCCTTCAACAGTCTTAAATATAGAAATCCGGCTCCAATTCCCAAAAACACAGAAAAAATACCATCTCTTCCAGATGTCTTTGCCAGCACAGATGGGATTGCCAGCGCACTATACCCCAGTAAATCAAAGGTTAATAACCGTGCCGCCTGTCTTCCTGATATTTTATTATTTGCTGCAAACATCAGAAGAACCTCCGTTTTTTATTTTTAATTTTGTCCGTTCTTCTTCATTCGCATACATAGGACGTTTCCTTAAAAAACGCAGAGGCAGCCGCCACAAAATATCCCGCTCATCCTGATAATGATTCAAATCTGCACCTACAACCGGTGCCAAATAAGGATTTCCAAAGCTTTTTAAATGAGACAAATGGATCAGGATTCCCAAAAGTCCCACAAGCATTCCAAAAAAGCCAAGCCATGCACTTAATCCAATTAATATAAATTTCAGCAGACGAAACGCCGTTGCAAATTCCTCATTCGGGACGGCAAACGAACACAGTGCAGTAAACGCAACCACAATTACTACAATCGGGCTGACCAGATTTGCTTCTACTGCTGACTGTCCAATAATTAACCCCCCTACAATTCCAATCGTATTTCCCATCGTTCCAGGCAATCGCACTCCTGCTTCCCGCAGCAGTTCAAAAGCCAGCTCCATTAAAATCACTTCCAAAACCGCCGGAAATGGTACTCCCTGTCTGGCTTTTGCAAATGAAAGCAAAAGCGATGTCGGCAGAATCTGCGTATGATAATTGGTAATTGCCAAATAAAATCCCGGCAGTGTATATGCAAAAAAGGACGCCGCATAACGAATCATTCGGCTAAAGGTCGCAATTTCCCACCGGCTGTAATAATCATCGCTCGTTTTAATAAACGAATTGTAATCTGTAGGAAGAATTAAGCCTATCGGTGAGTTATCCGACAGCACCACGATTCGGCCTTCTAACAATGCCATAGACGCTCTATCTGCCCGTTCCGTCGTCTGAAACTGCGGAAATGGTGAAAACCATTTTTCTTCAGAAAGCTGTTCTAAAATGCCGCTGTCTAATACACCATCTATCTCAAAACTATTAAGCCGCGATTCCACCTCCTGCAAAATTTCCGGTTTTGCTAAATCTTCGATGTACATCACATAGACATTCGTATTAGAACGCACTCCGGCCTTAAGCTGTCTTACCTTTACTTTCGGAGAACGAATCCGTTTTCGAATCATAGCCGCATTCAGCTTCACCGATTCACACAGACCTTCATTCGATCCCCGCACTACTTTTTCAGAATCGGTTTCTGACACGCCCACAGACGGATAGCCGCCATCCGGAATCTTTAATGCCTTATCAAACCCATCGACAAAAAGAATCGTCTCTCCTGTCAGCACTCCATCAATTGCTTCTTCTATCGTTGGAAAAAAGGTGGCATCTGAGATTGCCAGTGCATTATTTTCCAGACTGCTTAAAATCCCTTCTCTGGTCCTGCCATTTAAAAAACGTAAAGTTTCACCCAGTACGGAATTTCCTGTATCTACCGTTACTTCAATGTAAATCAAATACGCTTCTACGTCCTGATTTGTGCCAAGCATCATTGGTTTCTTTTTAATATCCGCACAATCCCGATAGGCTTCTTCCATGAATCTGATATTTTCTTTTATCTGTGACGAAATTGGCTGTTTTTTATTTTTTTCCATAATTAACTCCTGTAAAATTATGAATTTTAAAATAGAATGTGCTGTTGGCACATTCTATAAAAAAAGGAATAAGCCTTCGCTTATCCCTCTTAGTATTTGTTGAAATCTATAGATTTTATTCGCAAATCCATGAAAATCAGCTTTGCTCTGCAATCATCGCTTTTACTGCAACTGCCTGATTGATGACATGTTTTCGCATACTGTTCGTAACCAGTTCTTTATCTTTTTTCATCAATCCCTCTAATATTTCCCTGTGCTCGTCCAACAGATTCTGATAATTCTTTTCATCCTTAAGATACTGAATCCGATAACGATAAATCTGCTCCCTGAGATTATTCAAAATCGCAACCAGTTTCGGATTTCTGGATGCCTGATAAATGATATCATGAAATACGATATCCGCATCTGCAATCTGTTTAATATTCTTCGTACCGATTACTGCTTCAAAATTCTTTACGGCTTCTGTAAGCTTCTCTAATTCTTCTTCCGTTATCAGCTCACATGCAATGCTTACGGCCAATTCATCTAAAGCTTCTCTCACCTGCAGTACATCATTCATATCTTTTTCTGTCATTTTGGCTACTTCGGCACCTCTGCGGGGAATGGTAACCGCAAGACCTTCCTGCTCTAACATACGGATTGCTTCACGAATCGGTGTGCGGCTTACTCCAAGCTTCGCTGCCAGCTGCAATTCCATCAATCGTTCACCCGGCTGAAGTTCTCCCTTTAAAATAGCTTCTCGCAACGTGTTAAAAACAACATCCCGAAGTGGCAGATATGCATTCATATTTAGTGTTAAGTTATCTGTCATATCGTTTGTTTCTCCTAATTTCTAGCAGTATTATATATAGTAGTTAAATATACCTGTTTTGCTAATCCAGACTTCTTCATTGCCTCATAAGCAGTTTCTGCTGTCTTTTCGTCATCAAACAAGCCAAATACCGTAGGACCGCTTCCGCTCATCATAGAACCTACTGCTCCATGATTCATCATATGCTCTTTTATCTCTGCAATAACAGGGTACTCCGGAATAGTAACTGTCTCCAATACATTTCCCATATCCGCTGCAATTTTATGCAAATCCTTTTCTTTAATATCTGCAATCAACTTCTGCATATCAGGATGTTTAATACCGTCCAGCTTCAAATTTTCATATACAAACTTTGTAGATACATTAATGCCCGGCTTTGCAATTAAAATCGGACATTTTACCATCGGAGGAAGCGGACTTAATTTCTCACCGATTCCTTCTGCCAATGCAGTTCCGCGCATCAGACAGTATGGTACGTCTGCTCCGATTTTTACACCGCGTTCCATTAACTGTTCGATTGTCAATCCCAAATCAAAAATTTTGTTTACACCATACAGTACAGCTGCTGCATCTGTACTGCCCCCAGCCATACCGGCCGCAACCGGAATACGCTTCTGTAAATTCACATGAATACCATCTTTAATCTGAAATTCATCACATAATAATTTTGCCGCTTTATAAACCAAATTATTCTCGTTGGTCGGCAAAAATGCCAAATTTGTCTCCATTGTAATCTGACCGGAAGTATTTTTTACAATGTCTAAACGGTCATATAAATGAATGGTCTGCATTACCATACATACTTCATGGTAGCCATCCTCACGCCTTTTGATTACATCTAATCCTAAATTAATTTTTGCTAATGCTTTTACTGAAATATCGTTCATAACCCCACCAAATTGTATTTTCCTTGTTTTTTGTATACATTAGATATCTTAACATTTATTTAGATTTTGGTCAACTAAATCATGGAAAATGCTAAAATATCCCTATTAAGATTGTTTCTTACTCTGCCGATATATTATATAAGAAACTAGAATTGTGCCCCAATGGATTGGGATGAAAGGCTTAGGTGATCATATGGATATGAACGCAATTAACAAAGTAACTTCTACAGTTCCTGCCTCTACTGCTTCTGCCGTTACCAAAGCAGCTGAGGAAACACAAAGCAAAAAGACTTCTTCCACAGCCGAAGAATTAGGTGTTGTATATGAGAAGAGTCAGAATACAGACAAAGTTACTTCTAAGAAAGACAACAAAGCAATTATTGCTCAATTAAAAGCCGATGCGGAAGCCAGAACTGCACAGATGAGAAGCCTGGTTGAGCAGATGATGACCGGACAGGGTACTGCTATTGGAAAAGCCAGCGATGATGACAGTATCTGGAAATTCCTTGCAAAAGGAGATTTCACTGTTTCTGCTGACGTAAAAGCACAGGCCCAGGCTGATATCGCAGAAGACGGTTACTGGGGCGTAGAACAGACTTCAGACCGCATTTTAGACTTTGCAAAAGCATTAAGCAATAACGATCCTGATAAAGCAGAAGATATGTTAGAGGCTTTCAAAGAAGGTTTTAATCAGGCTACAAAATCTTGGGGTAAAGAGCTTCCAGAAATTTCCCAGAAGACCTATGACGCTGTTCTCGAAAAATTTGAAGCTTGGAAAAATGAATCTGCAGTTGAAACTGTATAAGATTTTACATATAACTATTTAAAGCCAAGCTCGAAAATTCTTCGAATTTCCTCGCTTTGACTTCTCGTCAAAGAAATTTACAAAAAAGGATGTGTTCCTGTAAGCAGGACACATCCTTTTTATGTAAATTGCCTTGACTCTGAATAGTTATAATATTATGCTTTTGCTGCTGCCTCATTCATTTCATCCATAACTTTTTTAATAGCTGCAAGCTTTACACAGATTACAAAGATATCGGTAGCAGTTTTTAAATTGTCCAAACTTGGGCAGGATGGTGCAATACGAATCACAGAATCTTTTGGATCTTTTCCGTATGGGAACGGTGCACCCGCACCAGTCATTGTTACACCGGCTTTCTTCATGCTTGCTACTACTTCTTTTGCACAGCCCTCCAATGTTTCATATGCGATGAAATAACCGCCCTTTGGTGTGTACCAGCTTCCTGCTCCGCGGCCTTTTAATTCACGTTCAAAGGTATCGATAATCATTTCAAATTTTGGACGTAAAATCTCTGCATGAAGTCTCATATGTTCTGTAATTCCATGAATATCTTTAAAGTAACGTACATGACGTAACTGATTTACTTTATCAAAACCAATTGTCTGGTTCTTTAACTGCTTTTTAATATCTTCCAGGTTGTTTGCTGAAGTAGCAATTGCTGCCACACCGGAACCAGGGAAAGAAATCTTGCTGGTAGAACAGAATTTATATACCATATCCGGATTGCCTGCTCTCTTACATTCTTTTAAGATTTCAATTAAATGATCCTGATTAATATCATATAAATGGTGAACACAGTATGCATTATCCCAGTAAATACGGAAATCCTTCGCAGCCGGCTTTAATCTTGCAAAACGTCTTACTGTCTCGTCAGAGTAAGTAATACCCTGTGGATTT
>CAYYZV010000065.1:1514-10928 GCA_964476275.1 uncultured Roseburia sp. | reverse complement strand
CCGGTGCACCATGCCGGGCAGAACGTACAGCAAAATATAATCAGCTGCTTCGTATTGAAGATGAGTTAGGGGAATTGGCAAAGTACGCCAGCACAGGAAAACCGAGTGAGAGAACGGCATAAGTAGCTATTTAGCCCACGATTTTATTTTAAAATCGTGGGCTAAATAGCTTATTTACTCATATCTTTTGCTTTTTGTACACAGGCACGCTGTGCAGCGATAATGGTACTGCGCAATCCGCCTTCTTCTAAGGCTGCAACTGCTTCAATCGTAGTTCCGCCAGGAGAGCATACGGCATCTTTCAGTTCGCCAGGATGCTTACCGGTTTCTAAAACCATTTTTGCAGCGCCTAAAACAGACTGTGCAGCAAATTTGTAAGCCATGTTTCGCGGCATGCCATCTGCAACCGCTGCGTCAGCCATAGCTTCGATAAACATATAGACATAGGCAGGAGAGGAGCCAGAGACACCGATAACCGTGTCAATCATGCTTTCCTGCACAATTTCGGCTTGTCCGAAGCATTGAAACAGCTGCTGTACATAAGAAAGCTCTTCAGGGGCAACGTTGCCGTTACAGCATAAAGCACTCATGGATGCGCCGACCAAAGCGGGTGTATTAGGCATAGCACGAACCAGTTTGATGTGACTGCCTAAGAGGGCTTCGACAGAAGCAATTGTTTTTCCGGCAGCAATAGAAACAATAATACAGTCCTTTTTTAACGATTCCAAAATCGCAGGAAGTACGGTTTCAAATTGATAAGGTTTTACAGCAAGAAATAAAACATCGCTGTTTGCGGCAGCTTCCTCGTTAGAAAGAGTGGTTTTAACACCATAAGCAGTATGTATTTTTTCAACAGCAGCAGATGAATAATCACTGACAATAATTTGCGCCGGTGAAACCAGACCTGACTGGCAGATACCGCCAATCATAGCACCGCCCATGTTTCCCGCACCAATAAATCCAATTATTTTTTCATTCATAATACGAACCTCCAATCATATATAGACATTATGGTAGCCAGTTTTACCTGTATTTGTCAATAAAATTATAAAGAAATAGAACCAAAAGTATGCTATAATGTCCGTAAACAAGCGAGCTGAAGGCTCGTGAGTTTGCACTGCACAGAATAAACAGGAGAAGTATGATAAAGGATTTTGATTTACAAATATTGACAGAACCATTATTAGAATGGTATGAAAAAAATAAAAGAGACCTTCCGTGGCGTAGGAATGTGTCACCGTATAGAGTGTGGGTGTCAGAGATTATGTTACAGCAGACGAGAGTGGAGGCCGTAAAGCCGTTTTTTGAACGTTTTTTAAGTCGTCTGCCAGATATCAAAGCTTTGGCAGAGTGTCCCGAGGATGAATTACTAAAGCTGTGGGAAGGACTGGGATATTATAACCGGGTCCGCAATATGCAAAAGGCTGCCATACAGATAATGGAGAATTATAATGGAGAGATGCCGGCAGATTATGAAAAATTATTGGCATTAAAAGGGATTGGAAGCTACACAGCAGGAGCCATTGCTTCGATTGCTTATCAGATTCCGGCTCCGGCAGTGGATGGAAATGTTCTTAGAATTTTAACCAGAGTGGCAGAAGATGATACCGATATTATGAAAGCTTCTTTTCGTAAACAGGTGGAAGAATGTCTGACGGATTATATGCGGAGTGAAACATTTGATAAAAGTAAGTCAGGAGCTTTTAATCAGGCACTAATGGAACTTGGAGCAACCGTGTGTGTTCCAAATGGTGCGCCAAACTGTGAAGTTTGTCCATGGAATCTGATGTGTCAGGGAAGAAAAAAGAATCGCATTTCGGAACTGCCGGTAAAAAGTAAGGCAAAGGAACGGCGGATTGAAAAGCGTACTATTTTGGTATTGCGTGATGGAACACAGGTGGCAATTCGAAAACGTCCGAAAAAAGGTCTGTTAGCAGGTTTATATGAGTTGCCGAATGTGGAGGGGCACTTATCTTCAGAAGAAATTTTAATGCAGGTAAAGGAGATGAATCTGGCGCCTTTGCGTATTCAAAAACTTCCGGACTCGAAGCATATTTTTTCACATGTAGAGTGGCAAATGCAGGGATATGCAGTATTAATTGAGGAGCCTGAGCAGGAAAGCGGACTGATATTTGTGGAAGCCCAGACTTCTGAAGAAAAGTATGCAATACCGGCAGCATTTGCAGCGTATGCAAAATATATGGGCATAAAAATTGGACAGGAGAGATTTTTGGATTAAAAAAGAGGAAGCCGGTGCAGATGCACCGGCTATTCATATGAAAAAGATTATGTATTGAAAGTGAAGTAGCTCACTATATTCCGATATTGATTAATTATAGTATAAAAGAGAATTATGACAATCTTATGAGAAGTTTGTGATTGAATTGTAAAGAAATTGTAAACATTGAATAAAAAAATTCATATTTCGAAATCATTAAGAAAAAATTAATTGGCTTATATTGCTAAAAGTAGTATAATATCATTGTCTAAGTATGCCTATATTGATTTACAGGCGGCAGCCAGAAGGAATTAGGCAATAGAAAGAAAGGCGTTACTGGTCACATGTGAACAGTAACAGAAAGGCTTAAGATAAGATGTACGATTGTATAGTAATAGGTGCCGGAGTTGCCGGTGCGGCGGCAGCCAGAAAGCTGGCAGAAGAAGCTGATAAAAAAGTGCTTGTAATAGAAAGAAGAAGTCATATTGGAGGGAACTGTTATGATGTGGCAGATGAAAACGGCATTTTGATTCATGAATATGGTCCACATATTTTTCATACTAATTTAGAGGATGTATATGAGTTTCTTTCCCGTTTTACAGAATGGTATGCATTTGGCCATGAGGTTGTAGCAAAGGTAGGCGATTCTTTGATACCAGTGCCGTTTAACCTAAATACCCTGCATATGGTTTTTGAGGAAGAAAAGGCAGATCGTTTAGAAAAGAAATTAATTGCAGAATACGGCGAGGGCAGCCGCGTTCCAATTATGAAGCTTCGTGAAAATGAAGATGAAGATGTCCGTGAGATTGCACAGTATGTATACGAAAATATTTTCTTAAAATATACAATGAAGCAGTGGGGACAAAAGCCGGAGGAAATCAGCCCTGAGGTAACAGGAAGAGTACCGGTATTAGTTTCCTATGATAATCGTTATTTTCAGGATAAATATCAGGGTGTGCCAAAAGATGGCTTTACACCGATGTTTGAACGGATGCTTGACCATGAGAATATAGAAGTAGTGTTAAATACAGACTGTAAAGAACTGCTGGCTTTTACAGAAAACGGTATCTGTTTTAAAGGAGAACCATTTAAGGGCGAAGTGATTTATACAGGAGCATTAGATGAGCTGTTTGACTGCCGGTTTGGCAGACTTCCATATCGTTCATTGGACTTTAGATTTGAACATTT
Source organism: uncultured Roseburia sp. (assembly GCA_964476275.1). Lineage (GTDB taxonomy): Bacteria > Bacillota > Clostridia > Lachnospirales > Lachnospiraceae > Roseburia. The sequence continues at coordinate 7,522 of CAYYZV010000065.1, read as the reverse complement.
GGATATCGATTCGTATCAGGGACACAGTGTGGTAAATTACACAGTCAGCGAGGATTTTACCAGAATTACAGAATTTAAATACCTGACTGGACAGTTAGATGCAAAGGGAACTACGATTGTCAAAGAATATCCGTTTGCTTATACAGGTGCAGAAGGAGAAATTCCTTATTATGCAATCATGAATGAGGAAAATAATGCATTATATGAAAAATATAAAGCATTGGTAGCAGGCTATGAGAATTTTCATTTGCTGGGCCGCCTGGCAGAATACAAGTATTATAATATTGATGCCATGGCCAAAAAAGCATTTGATTTAGCAGATACATTAAAATAATAGGAGCGCATTATATGAAATTATTAACATTTGCAATTCCATGTTATAATTCAGCTGCATACATGGAGAAATGTATAGAGTCGTTACTTCCGGGCGGTGAAGATATTGAAATTATTATTGTAAATGATGGTTCCACAAAGGATAATACCGCAGAAATTGCGGACGCATATGCGGCGAAATATCCTAACATTATTAAAGCGGTTCATCAGGAAAACGGCGGACATGGAGAAGCTGTAAATGCAGGTATCCGCAATGCAACAGGACTTTATTTTAAAGTAGTAGACAGCGATGACTGGGTAGATCAGGAAGCATATGTCAAGGTTTTAACAAAGTTAAGAGAATTAACGGGCGGCGAAACACGCTTGGATATGCTGATATCTAATTATGTATATGAAAAAGAAGGTGCAAAGCATAAAAAAGTGATGCGTTACAGTGCACTTCCAAAGGATAAAATGATTACATGGAAGGATACGATGTTCTTTAAAGGACAGTATATTTTAATGCATTCTGTTATTTATCGTACACAGCTATTGCGTGAATGCGGATTAGAGCTTCCAAAGCATACGTTTTATGTGGATAACATTTATGTATACAAGCCGCTTCCTTCTGTTAAAAATATGTATTATCTGGATGTAGATTTTTATCGTTATTATATCGGAAGAGATGATCAGTCTGTAAATGAAAAGGTTATGATTAGCCGCATTGACCAGCAGATTAAGGTAAATAAAATTATGATAGAAGCATTCGATCTGTGGAAACTGTCAGATAAGAAACTGCGAAAGTATATGTTTAATTATTTGGAGATTATTACTGTTGTTTCTACCATTATGCTGATTCGCTCCGGTACAGAAGAGAATTTACAGAAAAAAAGAGAATTATGGACATACATTAAAGAATACGATATTCGTTTGTTCCATAAACTGAGAAATGGAATTATGGGAAATACCATGAATCTGCCGGGAAAAACAGGAAGAAAGATTTCTGTGGCAGCATATAAGATTTCCCAGAAAGTAGTTGGATTTAACTAATATAAGGAGTCGGTTATGTATAAAAAAGAGAAACGAAGCTGGATGAAGCATTTGGATTTCACTCTGCTGGATATTGGCTTAGTGCAGCTTGCATTCTTAGTCTCATATGCGATTCGTTTTGAACTTGGCTGGGCTTATGGAAATGAGTTGTATTGGCACTTGACAATTGTGACAGTACTGATTCAGGTTTGTATTACCTTTTTTGCAGAACCATATAAGAACATTTTACGAAGAGATAAGGTGCAGGAATTTAAGTCTGTAGTTATGCAGTCCAGCATGCTCTTCTTTGGAATTATGCTTTTTCTATATATGACAAAACAGTCTTTAGCATATTCCAGACAGATGTTATTTGTTTTTTGGGGTTTATCGATATTATTTTCCTATATGGGACATCTTTCATTAAAGGTAATGGTAAGAAAGCGGATAGTGGAAGATAAAAATCGTTCTGTTATGCTGCTGGTAACTACGAATGATAAAGTAGAATCCTGTATTATTAACTTTGAACATACACCGTACCGCAGTTATGTAATCAAAGGAATTGTGATTACAGATGTGTCGAGACAGGGAGATGTGATCAGAGAAGTACCTGTAGTGGCGAATGCGGATAATTTTATGGATTACATTCGCACAAATGTAGTGGATGAAGTTTTTATCAACGGCAATAATGTTGACCGCAGCGAAGAGATGGCAGAGGAATTGCTGGAAATGGGCATCACGGTGCATTTTAAGCTGGCTCATGATTCAAAGCTGATGCCAAATAAGGTCGTAGAAAAATGCGGTCCTTATCTGGTTCTTACTTCAAGTATGCGCATTGCAACTCCAAGACAGCTTTTTATGAAACGCTGTATGGACATTGTGGGCGGGGTAGTAGGGCTAATCATAGCAGGAATTGCTTTTGTGATTTTTGCACCGATTATTAAAAAACAGTCTCCGGGACCGGTTTTCTTTTCCCAGATTCGTATAGGCAAGAACGGCAGACAGTTTAAGATTTATAAGTTCCGTTCTATGTATACGGATGCAGAGGAACGTAAAAAAGAGCTGATGGATCAGAATAAGATGCAGGGACTGATGTTTAAAATGGAAGACGATCCTCGTATTTTCCCAATCGGAAAGTTTATGAGAAAGTATTCGATTGATGAGCTTCCGCAGTTCTTTAACGTATTAAGAGGAGATATGAGTTTGGTTGGGACAAGACCGCCGACTTTGGATGAATTTGAACATTATGAGGCACATCATCGGGCGAGACTTAGTAATAAGCCGGGACTTACCGGAATGTGGCAGGTCAGCGGCAGAAGCAAGATTACAGATTTTGAAGAGGTAGTAAGTCTGGATACAGCTTATATTTCAAACTGGAATCTGGCAATGGATGTAAGAATTTTATTTAAAACAATAAAAGTAGTGCTTCTTGGAAGAGGGGCAGAATAAAGGATAAAACAACAGGAAATTGTATATCAATGTCATTTGTCTTAAATGAAATGACATTGAAGTGCAATTTCCTGTAACTATATTAGCGGAGTATCAGAATGAAGGATTTAACAATTACGATTGTATCGTATCACAATGACGCAGATGTGAAAAAAGCGGTGGAATCTATTGAGAAATATACACCGGAAAGTATAAAGAAACAGATTTATATTGTGGATAATTCTGAAAAAAAGGAGTCAGAACTGGGAAATCTGCAGAAAAAGTATCCGGATGTAACCTATCTGGTGACAGGGAAGAATCTTGGTTTTGGCGGCGGACATAACTATGTATTAAAGCAGCTGGATTCGAAATACCATGCGATTGTGAATCCGGATATTATTTTGGAAGAGGATGCTTTTTCGAAACTGATTTCTTTTATGGAGGATGAAAGTATTGGGATGTGTGTTCCCCGTCTGGTAAATGAAGCAGGAGAGCTGTTGGCGGTATACCGCAGGGAATTGACCATTTGGGATATGTTCCTTCGTATGTTTTTAAAGAATGCCTTTCGGAAGCGGCAGGATTATCATACGATGCAGGATGCAGATTATACAAAGGTCTTTGACGTGCCTTTTGCACAAGGCAGCTTTCTTATGATTCGAACAGAACTGTTTCAGAGACTGAATGGCTTTGATGAAAGGTTCTTTTTGTATATGGAGGATGCGGATTTGTGTAAGCGGGTAAATCAGGTTTCACGTTTGTGCTATTGCCCGGATACAAAGGTCATTCATAAGTGGGAAAAAGGTTCCCATAAGAGTAAAAAATTGTTTAAGCTGCATGTACAGTCTATGATATCTTATTTTATGAAGTGGGGCATAAAAATTGTATAGTTGGAATCGTACTATAAAGAAAGTGAGCGAATGTGATGAAGCGAATTTCAGTTGCCATGGTTTCTTATCAGGGTGCAAAATATATAAAAGAACAGTTAGAGTCGATTTTGGTAACATTGGGACCGGAAGATGAGATCATTATTTCAGACGATGGTTCTACAGATGGCACAAGAGAGATTATATCGAAATATCAGGCTCAGGATAACAGAATCCGAATGATTGACGGACCAAAATCCGGTGTAAAAGCAAACGTAGAGAATGCTTTAAGAGCATGTCACGGAGAATATATTTTTCTGGCGGATCAGGATGACATCTGGATGCCGGAAAAGGTAGAACGAGTGATGGCTGCATTTGAGGAGAAAAAGGTTGGATTGGTTGTGCACGATGCAATTGTGACCGATGGAGCATGCAAAGAAGTCATTTTAGATTCTTTTTACAGTTTAAAAGGCTCCGGTGCAGGTGTGGCAAAGAATATCTGGCGCAATACTTATATCGGATGCTGCATGGCTTTTAAGCGGGATTTATTAAAAGAAGTACTGCCGATACCGTCTTATATCGAGATGCATGACCAGTGGATCGGTGTTATCAATGATAAACAAAAGAGGGGAACCTGCTTCCTTTCGGATAAACTTTTAAAATACAGACGACATGGAAATAATGCTTCCGGCATGTCACATTATGGGGTTGTAAGAATGATAAAAAACAGAATATGCTTTTTATGGGCACTGTTTAGAAGCGGTAAATAGTTAGTAAAGTTGAAAGGAATTCATTTTTAAAATGAAAACTTCTCACATTTTTCACTTTACTTTACGAAAATGTGTGGTATCATGGTAGATATTGAAAAAAATAATAAAGATAATTATTCAGTAGGTCTGTGTATTTACTGCACAGACCGTGAGAAAATGATTCAAGTGTGAGTAAACCCCATCAGCGAAGCTGATTTTCATGGGCTTACGAATTGTAATTATGAAGGTACTGAATAATTACGAAAAAGGTAACGGAGGATTAACGCATGAGCAGCGGGCTTGAGATCAGATGGCACGGCAGAGGCGGACAGGGTGCAAAGACAGCAGCACTTTTATTAGCAGATGTGGCATTTAAAACAGGACAATATGTACAGGGATTTCCGGAATATGGACCAGAACGAATGGGAGCGCCAATTACAGCTTACAATCGTATCAGTAAAGAAGTAATTCGTGTACATTCCAATATTTATACACCGGATTTAGTTGTAGTAGTGGATGAGACATTATTACATTCCGTAAACGTAACAGCAGGATTAAAGGAAGACGGAGCAATTATTGTAAATACTCCAAAAGCGGCTGAGGAAATCCGTCCATTATTAAATGGATATCAGGGTAAAGTTTTCACAGTAGACGCAAGAAGAATTTCTGTAAATGCTTTGGGCAAATATTTCCCAAATTCACCAATGCTTGCAGCAGCAGTTGCAGTCAGCGGTGTTATGAGCCAGGAAGAATTCTTAAAAGAGATGCGGGAGTCTTACCAGCATAAATTTGCGAAAAAGCCGGAAGTAATCGAAGGCAATATGCAGGCATTGACAATGACACTTGAAGAGCTTGCACCGGCATTGGCCGAAGCTTAGGAAAGGTATAGTGAGTATTATGAGAACAGATATTACAAAAATAAATGAACAGACACCACATCAGGACTTGACAGAAGGTTTGATGATTTTTGCAGGTGGTACGTCAAAGCTTTTTCATACAGGTGAGTGGAGAACCAATACACCGGTTTTTCATGCAGATTTGTGCAAACAGTGTCTGCTTTGTGCACCAGTCTGTCCGGATTCTTCTATTCCGGTAGCAGACAGCAAGCGCGGGGAGTTTGATTATGACCATTGTAAGGGATGCGGTATTTGTGCCAAGGTATGTCCTTTTAATGCAATCGAAATGGAATAAGGTTACTGGTTTAGGAAGTAAACAGTAACGAAATAAGGGAAAAGAGAGGACGAGAAAACATGCAAAGAAAAGATAGAATGTCAGGAAATGAAGCTGTTGCATACGCAATCAGACAGATTAACCCGGATGTAATGCCGGCATTTCCGATTACACCTTCGACAGAGATACCACAGATGGTTTCTACATATATTGCAAACGGAGAAATGGATACAGAATTTATTCCGGTAGAAAGCGAACATTCCGCTATGAGTGCAGCAATTGGTTCACAGGCAGCCGGAGCAAGAACATTAACAGCTACATCATCTGCTGGTTTGGCTTTGATGTGGGAAGAACTTTTATTAGCAGCATCAAACCGTATGCCATTAGCCTTGGCATTGGTAAATCGTACTTTATCCGGTCCAATTAATATTAACTGTGACCACACAGATGGTATGGGTGC
>CAYYZV010000065.1:0-1414 GCA_964476275.1 uncultured Roseburia sp. | reverse complement strand
GCAGGAAGAGACTTTACCGTAACAGATGTGTACCATATTTTTGAAGAACTGGAAAATGCAGATATCAATGGTACCGAAGTAGAACAGTATCAGTATATTGGATTACGGAAATAAGGAAGGGTGACAATATGAGCAACTATAATTTAAAAGAAATGATGAATAAACCGGAGCGTTTGGCACCTGGACACCGTATGTGTGCAGGCTGCGGTGCTACGATTGGTGTGCGTGCAGTGCTTCGTGCACTTCACGAAGGAGATCATGCGGTAATCGGCAATGCAACAGGATGTTTAGAGGTATCTTCCTTTATGTATCCATATACTGCATGGGAAGACAGCTATATTCACAATGCATTTGAAAATGCAGGTGCTACCTTAAGTGGTGTGGAAACTGCTTACAAAGCATTGAAAAAACGTGGAAAAATTCCGGCAGATGTAAATTATAAATTTATTACCTTTGGTGGTGACGGTGGTACATATGACATTGGTTTCCAGTCACTTTCCGGTGCAATGGAGCGTGGACATGATATGGTTTATGTGTGCTATGACAACGGCGCATACATGAACACTGGTATCCAGCGTTCTTCTGCGACACCAATGTTTGCAGATACGACTACAACACCGGTAGGTACACAGTCAAATGGTAAAATGCAGAATCGTAAGGATTTAGCAAGTATTATCGCGGATCATGATGTACCATATGTGGCACAGACTACATTTACTGCTGATTTTAAGGATTTACACAGAAAAGCAGAAAAAGCCATCTATACAGAAGGTGCATGTTTCTTAAACATCATGACTCCATGTCCAAGAGGCTGGCGTTATGAAACTTCTGAAATTATGAAAATTTGTAAATTAGCTGTAGATACCTGCTACTGGCCAATGTTCGAAGTAGAAAACGGCAAATGGTCTTTAACCTACGAGCCAAAGAAAAAGCTTCCAATTGAAGATTTCTTAAAAGAACAGGGAAGATTTAAACATCTCTTCAAACCAGGCAATGAAGATTTATTAGAACAGTTCCAGAAAGAAGTAGACAGACGCTGGGAAGATTTACAGTTTAAGTGTTCACGATAGATAATTGCGATAATAAAAAGTGTAAGATTTTGTAATTATTCAGAGTCAAGGCAATTTACATAAAAAGAATGCGTCCTGCTTGCAGGAACGCATTCTTTTTTGTAAATTTCTTTGGCGAGAAGCCACAGCGAGGAAACACATAGTGTTTTCGAGTTTGGCTCTGAATAGTTACAATAAAAAAGTGAAAAAAATTAAAAAAACTTTAAAAAAAGTGTTGACATTTTTTGTTCTAGGGTGTATTATATAGAAGTCGGTTGGGACAACAACAAAACGAAAGAACAAACGACAAAAAGATATGGGATCATAGCTCAGCTGGGAGAGCATCTGCCTTACAAGCAGAGGGT
>CAYYZV010000064.1:0-11060 GCA_964476275.1 uncultured Roseburia sp. | reverse complement strand
CCTGATGTGTGGCACGATTTTCGTCCATCACGAAAATATTTTCTTTTTCCAGAATTTCCTTTGCCGGCAAATCATTTTGTGTTCTAATTGGCATAACCTTTATCCTCCATTAAATTCCAAGCAATGCTTTGAATTCTTCTTCGTTTAATACTGGAATTCCTAATTCCTGCGCTTTCGTAAGCTTGCTTCCGGCCGCTTCACCAGCCAAAACATAATCCGTTTTTTTCGAAACAGAACCCGAAGCCTTTCCGCCATATTTTTCAATCAGCAGCTGGGCTTCCTTTCTTCCCAAAGTCGGCAGTGTTCCTGTTACTACCACTGTTTTTCCACTGATCGGGGAATCAAACACCTCCTGTTCCTCTGTGCTCATATTCACACCTGCTTCTTTCAAACGGCTGATAATCTGTTTGTTTTCTTCACTCAAGAAAAATCTGCGGATGCACTCTGCACTTACTTCACCAATATCATTTACATCCTGTAATTCATCCATTGAAGCGTGGCTTAAGGCTTCAATATTTTTAAAATGCTTCATAATCGCTTTCGCTGCTGCTTTTCCTACATTTGGAATGCCAAAGCCGGTCAAAAGCTTATATGCATCATTTTCTTTTGATTTTTCGATTGTATCGAGCAGCTTATCGGTATTCTTTTCCTTTCCGATAATCCCCTTCTCAATCAGCTCTTCGCGATAATTTTTCAGGCTGTATACATCTGCAATATCTCTAATATAACCGCCTCTTACCAATTCTTCAATATAAACCGTTCCAAAACCCTTAATATCCATCGCATCACGACCAACAAAATTGATGATATGGCGTTCTAACTGAGCCGGACAGTTCGGAGACGTACATTTGATATCTGCAGTATCCTTTTCACGCTCTGTTTTTGCTCCGCAAACCGGACAAAGCTCTGGTATCAGAAACTTCTTCCATCCTGCTTCGCGCTTCTCTTTACGCACCTCTTTTATCTTAGGAATGATTTCACCAGACTTATATACCACAATCGTATCACCAATTCCCACATCCAAATCATCAATAAAATCCTGATTATGCAGAGTTGCCCTAGATACAGAAGTTCCGCAAAGGCGTACCGGTTCAAATACTGCGGTTGGTGTGATACGTCCGGTCCGGCCAACAGAAAGCTCGATATCTAAAAGCTTTGCTTCTTTCTCTTCCGGCGGATATTTATAAGCCACCGCCCATCTTGGCACCTTAGATGTAGCACCTAACTGCTCACGGTCGGCATATCGGTTTATCTTTACAACTGCACCATCAATATCATAGTCTAATTTCCCTCGGTTTTCACCAATGGAGCAAATAGCTTCCCAGACCTCATCTGCTGTCTTACATACTCTGTAATCATCTATAACAATGATTCCCTGTTTCTTCAAATATTCATAGCCTTCGGCATGAGTGGCAAATTCCATTCCGCGTACCTGCTGAATATTAAAAACAAAAAAAGATAATTCTCTTTCTTTTGTGACGCTGCTGTCTAACTGTCTAAGTGTTCCTGCCGCACAGTTTCTTGGATTTGCAAAAGTCTTTTTCCCATTTAATTCCTGTCTTTCATTTACCCTTTCAAAAGCAGAATTCTTCATATAAACTTCGCCACGGACTTCCAAATACTCCGGTGCCTGTTTTAATTTGGTCTTTACATCCTTAATTACTTTTGCGTTTGCAGTTACATCTTCACCAAAATTGATGCCATCTCCACGCGTCTCTGCCATAACAAGTGCTCCATTCTCATAGCGCAAAGACATCGACAGACCATCGATTTTATATTCTACTACAAATTCGGGATCTATTAACTGCTCCTGCATTTCCTCTACAAAATGATAAACATCTTCTTTTGAAAATACATCCTGCAAACTTAACATCGGAACATTGTGGCGTACCAGTACGCCTGCTTGACGTTTTGCACTGCCGCCAACCTTCTGAGTTGGTGAGTCCGGTGTTACCAAGTCTGGATGTTCCTTTTCTAATGCTTTCAATTCCTGCATTAGCATATCATATTCATAGTCTGTAATCTCCGGATTATCCTGATTATAATAACGATCACTATGATATTCTACTAGTTTTTTTAATTCTGCAATACGTTCCTGTGGTCTCATATTTATTTTCCTTCTGGTTATCTAACCACCTTATAAATTTTTTTCTCCTGAGTTTTCGGCTTCACCGTAGTATTCGAAGAATCTTTTATCAGCTGCTGTAATTTTGCATATTCCTCTGCTGTTACTTCTCTATAGGTCCCCGCCTGTAATTCGCCCAATTCGATATTCATAATTCTGATACGAACCAATTTTTCCACGCGGTAGCCAAAATATTCACACATACGGCGAATCTGACGATTTAATCCTTGTGTCAAAATAATTTTAAACTGTTTTTTTCCTAATTTTTCTACCTGACACTTTCTGGTAGTAGCATTTAATTCCACTAACGGCACTCCACCGGCAAGTCCACGAAGAAAACTGTCTGTGACCGGTTTATTTACCGTCACAATATATTCTTTTTCATGCATATTTCCGGAACGCATCATCTTATTCACGATTTCTCCGTTATTCGTCAGAAGCAGCAAGCCTTCAGAATCTTTATCCAAACGCCCAATCGGGTAAATACGCTTCGGATAATTGATATAATCAATGACATTATTCTTTTCCCGCTTTTCGGCAGTACATACAATTCCCACCGGTTTATGAAAAGCCAGCAAAATCATCTCTTCTTCCTTCGAGACCATCTTCCCATTAAAACACACGGCTTGACCCGGCATTACCTTAGAACCCATTTCAGCCGTTACACCATCTATGGTTACATTCCCTGCTTCTACCTGCCGGTCCGCCTCTCGTCGGGAGCATACTCCTGCTTCGCTTAAAAATTTGTTAATTCTCACCCCGTTATTTTCCACAGTTTTGCCCCTTTCTATAATTCTAAAAAACGGAGACTTCAGGAAGTCTCCGTTTTATTTTTACTGTAATAAATCTGATCTGATATAACCTGTTTTATTATTCCATGTAACCTTTGTCCAGCCTTCTGCGTAGCTCATAACAACCGTTACCTTATCACCTTTATATAAAGTGGCTACTACATCTGCCTCTGTACTCATACCCTCACGCACTTTTGTTGCGCCTTCAAGTCTAATTACGGTTCCTTCTGCAAAAGAAATTACATCCGAATCTGGCTGTGTTGCCTCTGACTCCGGCTGTGGCTCTTCTGATTCCGGTTCCAAAGTCTCAGAACCTTGTACTTCCGACTCTGGCACAGTTGTTTCCGATATCTCTGTCGAAGGAGTCTCAGTTCCGGAAATCTCGGTTTCTGGAACTGCCGATGTATTTCCCTGAATTACAGATGCCATCCACGCAGAAGTTGCCTCTGGAATCGTTTCATTTACCATTACAGCTAAATTTGGATCTGCTTCAATTGCTGCACTAAACTTAGCCGACGTATCCGTAAGCAGTTCGATTAAATCAGCATGCTGCTCATGTTCTGTAATTAAACTATGTACCTCCACGTTTATCGGATTATCATTATTCTTCATATTATATTCACTGTATGAATTATCGATATAGAGTGTTCCATCCTCTCTGGCAGAAACATAAAAGAAATCCAAACCTGGTGCCAATGTCTCCACACCCTCGAATTTCATCTCCAAATAGACATTTACCAGATAAGAATCGGCATCTAAACCGGATTTGGTATAAAATACCATATTCTGATAACTCTCTACATACTGACTGAGCAATGTCATATAAGCCAGCTCATGTTCTGAAAATGGTGCTGCTAAGGTCTGCAGTGTATCGAAATCCCCAGCCGCATAGCAGGCATAGTACTGTTCAATCAGTGACATAACCGCCGGATATGCATCTACTTCAAACATTTCTACACCATCTGCTGAATACTGCACGCCTGTCTCCTGATCTTCCTGCTTCAAAAAGAATGCTGCTACAATAATCATTATTACAAAAATCACTGCTGCGATTAAATATTTTGCATTCTTTACAACAAATTCCGGTAATTTATGCTCCGGTTCTTTTTTTAATGGGTCTTTATTATCACCCTGAAATTTTATATCTTTTATATCTTTAGATGTCTCCATGACATGTATCCTCTCAAAAAAAGTATGCGACCGGCGGGAATCGAACCCACATTACAGGAGTCGGAGTCCTGCGTTCTATCCATTAGACTACGATCGCATATTTGTACAATTACACGTTAATTCTTTAGCATTCTGAACTAACTCAACTTATACTTTATCACAAAATGTTTGTTATGTCAACGAAGATATAAGCTGATAAAAATCTTTTTTTCTCTCCCTGTCTTTTATCAGCCTATATCCTATCTTCTCCATTATTTAATAATTTTCCGCTCTTAACTGGAAGTAACTCTGTGAATGCTTACATACCGGACAGGTTTTTGGAGCCTTCTTCCCTATTACAATATGTCCACATTTTAAACACTGCCATACACATTCTCCATCTTTTGAAAATACCAAATCCCCTTCTATATTATGAAGCAGCCTGCGAAACCGCTCTTCATGCTGTTTTTCAATCGCCGCTACCCCTTCAAACAGCCTTGCTATATCCTCAAAGCCTTCTTCCCTGGCTTCTTTCGCAAATCCGGCATACATATCTGCCCATTCAAAATGTTCTCCGGATGCCGCGTCTTTCAAATTAATTTCTGTTCCTTGTATATCATTGTCATGCAGAAGCTTAAACCAGATCTTAGCATGCTCTCTCTCATTTCCGGCAGTTTCCTCAAAAATATTACCAATCTGAACATATCCGTCCTTTTTTGCTTTTGCAGCATAATACAAATATTTGTTTGTCGCCTGAGACTCACCTGCATATGCAGCCATTAAATTCGCCTCAGTTCTTGTTCCTTTTAAGTTTGCCATATTTCCTCACTTTCTGCTGTTCTACAGCAACTGCAAAATGAATGTACTTTGCAAAATTCTAAGCAGATATATTTATTATGGACAATTCGGGAAACTATATTCACATATACCGCAATTACAGGTTACTTTTACACAAAGAACATATGTACGTTTTTATTTACATTCCCGTCACTTATTGATATAATTGTAATAATCCCAAAATCCATATATCCTATTTAAAAATTATGCCAGAAAAGGAGATATTATGCCTAATCCATTGATTTACCATATAGATGTAAACTCAGCCTTTTTAAGCTGGGAATCTGCCCATCGTTTGGAGCAGGATCCTGATGCATTAGATTTGCGGCTTATTAATGCTGTTATCGGCGGGGATGAAGAACAGCGTCACGGCATTGTACTAGCAAAGTCTCCTTCTGCAAAAAAATATGGCGTCCGCACCGGTGAACCGCTTGCACACGCCCGCAGAAAATGTCCTGATTTAGTGGTTGCTCCTCCAAATCATGCCCTATATGCCCAATACTCCAAACGTTTTATTACGCTTTTAGAAGAGGTCGCTCCTGTGATTGAACAATGCAGTATTGATGAAGCTTTCTGCGATATGACCGGCACTACGAATCTCTATGGCGATCCAATTACCTTTGCACATAAATTAAAAGATAGAATTTATCAAGAACTGGGCTTTACGGTTAATATTGGTATTTCTTCGAACAAACTTCTGGCAAAAATGGCTTCCGATTTTAAAAAGCCAAACTTAGTGCATACCCTTTTTCCAGAAGAAATCCCTGCCAAGCTATGGCCGCTTCCACTGGAAGACTTATTTGGCATCGGCAAATCTTCTGCTAAAAGACTCCATTCCCTTGGTTTTCGAACCATCGGTGATTTAGCAAAAGCAAATAAACAATTTTTAATTTCCAATTTTAAATCTCAAGGGGAATATATTTGGAATTCTGCTAATGGCATTGCCTCTGCAGACCTTACTTATATTCCGCCTGCTAATAAAGGATATGGCAATTCCATTACTCTGCCATATGATGTCACAGACGTTGATACCGCTAATAAAATCCTGCTTTCACTCTGCGAAACAGTAGGTGCCAGAATCCGCGCAGAACAGGCTTACATCAGCGTTGTACAGGTACAAATTGTAGATTGTGAATTTATTCATCATTCCAAACAAATGACCCTTCCTTCCACTACGAATGTCACTGAAAAAATATATACCTGTGCAAAAAAACTTTTTGCTGAATGCTGGGATCATACACCAATCCGGCTCTTAGGTGTCAGCACCAGCAAAGCTTCTGTGGAAAGCTACGAACAATATAATTTATTTGATCAGGATAAATTCGAGCGTTTATCCAAACTAAACTCTGCGATTGACAAAATCCGTTCCCGCTATGGTGAGGACTCTATCAAGCGAGCCTGTTTTATTGAATCTGATATCGAATAAACAGAAAAATAACTGCTAAAGCAAGGAAAGTAACAAAGATACCTCCCCAAGCAGCAATACATGTTTTATCAAAATTAAAAGGAGCATTTTAACAGTTCCTGATTCCAAACTGTTAAAATGCTCCTTTTTATAAACTATATTTTTCCTTTTTCTATGCCTGTTTTTATAGCACACTGCTTATTTACATGCATCTGCAATATCGTAAATTAACTGCTTTGAGTCTTCCCATCCAAGGCATGGATCAGTGATAGACTGACCATATACATGCTGGCCAATCTTCTGTGCACCTTCTACGATATAACTTTCAACCATAACACCTTTCACCATATTGTGAATATCAGATGATAATTTACGGTTATGCATTACTTCTTTTACAATACGAATCTGTTCCTTGAACTTCTTTCCAGAATTAGAATGATTTGCATCAATAATTGCAGCCGGATTTACCAAATCCATTTTCTGATACATATCACAAAGGCGGATTAAATCCTCATAATGATAATTCTGAGTCGAATTTCCATGTTTATTTACAGCACCGCGCAAAACAACGTGTGTCAATGGATTACCGGTAGTTTCAACTTCGCAACCACGGTATACAAAATGATGTGGATGCTGTGCTGCATAAACAGAATTAAGCATAACAGAAAAGTCACCACTGGTAGGATTTTTCATACCCGAAGCAACATCAAAGCCGCTGACCGTTAATCTGTGCTGCTGATCTTCTACAGAACGCGCACCAATTGCTACATAAGATAATAAATCTTCTACATATCCCCAGTTTTCAGGATAGAGCATCTCATCTGCACAGGTTAATCCGCTTTCAGCGATAGCACGAATGTGCATTCTTCTCATGGCAATAAGCCCCTCTACCATATTCGGAGCCTTTTCAGGGTCTGGCTGGGAAGCGATTCCCTTATATCCTTCTCCAGTAGTACGAGGTTTATTCGTATAAATACGAGGAACGATAATTAACTTGTCCTTTACCTCTTCCTGAATAGGAGTAAGTCTGTTAATGTAGTCACATACAGAATCCTCATTGTCAGCAGAACATGGCCCGATAATTACAAGAAAACGGGAATCAAGTCCTTTTAATACATTTGCGATTTCTTCATCGCGCTTCTTCTTTAAGTCCGCCAAGGCTTTTGGAAGAGGATACTGTGTTTTGATTTCTTCTGGTGTTGGTAACTGCTTTAAAAATTGAAAACTCATAATATAACCCTCTCTATCAAATAAATCCTATAATAAATATAAATTATAATAATAAAAACATAGAAACTTGTCAAATGTTTGCAATATTAAATTTCATGCTTTATAATAGTGTCATGGCTATGAATGGAGGAAAAGAAACGTGATCATAAAAGGGAAAAAAATAGGAACCGGAAGACCACTTGTCTGTGTTCCGGTTATGGAACGGGAAAAACAGGGAATTATCAATGAGATTATTGATTTATCCAAGAGTGCCACAGATATTATTGAGTGGCGAGTAGATGCATTTTCTGATTACATGAATTTCAATGAAGTACGCGAAATTTTAAAAGCAGTTACACCATATTTATCAGAAAAAATATTCTTATACACATTCCGAACAGCCGCGCAAGGCGGATTTGGTGATGTCACATCAGCACAATTAGAAGATATTCATGATGTAGGTGCAGAGTCAGGTATTGTAGATTTATTAGACTTAGAGTATTTTGCAGAAGAATATCCCATGATAAAGATTATGAAGTTACATGAAAAAAATATTAAGATTGTAGCTTCTCACCATGATTTTGACGAAACACCAGAACGCGAAGTTATGAAAATGCTGCTGGAAAATATGTGTGCCGGAAATGCAGATATTGTAAAAATTGCTGTTATGCCTCAGTCAGAAGAAGATGTGCTTCGTTTACTATCTGTGACAAATGAATTTTACAGAGAAAATCCAGACACACCGATTATTTCAATGTCTATGGGTAAACTTGGCATGATAAGCCGTTTGTGCGGAGAAACTTTTGGCTCCTGTGTGACATTTGCTGCAAATCAAGAATGCAGTGCACCTGGCCAAATGAAAATGGGTAATGTAATTGAAATTGTTGATTTTCTGCATGAAAATATAGAGCAATAAAAAACCGGGATTATTGGAGAATATATTTTCCAATAATCCCTTTATGATTTTATACCTTTGGCCATTAATTTCTTGGATGCGTACTTACATACACATCCCGAATTTTCTGATTTTGGTTCATCTGCACATAAATCTGTGCTGCAGAAATATCTGCATATCCTAACATCTCCTGAACCGCTTTTAAATCTGCGCCATTTCCTACCATATGTGCTGCAAAAGAATGACGCAATGTATGCGGTGTTATCTCTGACTCAATACCAGCTTTTCCGCCATACGATTTTATCAATTTCCAAAATCCCTGACGGCTCATTGCTTGTCCTGAACAATTCGTAAATAACCATTCACTATCCTCGTCCTCTACCAGCTTAGGTCTTCCGTCCCGTAAATAAAGCTTTAATGCTTCTTTTGCCTTTTTACCAAATGGAATCACTCGTTCTTTATGTGCATCTGCACAGCTTATATATTCCATTTGCAGATTAATATCTGATAACTTTAATGAAATCAATTCTGAGACCCTGATTCCTGTTGCATATAACAATTCAAGCATAGCCTTATCTCTTAATTCCTTTGGCGAATCACCGGAAGGCTGTTCTAATAATCTGTTCATTTCATTCATTGTCAAAATTGCCGGAACCTTCTTTTCGATTTTAGGTGCTTTTAATCTTTCGGCAGGATCTGTCTCAATCTGATGTGTCTTACAAAGATAAGAAAAAAAGGCCTTCATAGATGCAATATTTCTGGAAATTGTAGCCGGCTTCATTCCATTCTGCTCTAAATAAATTAAATAAGAATTTAAACTTGTCTCCGTAACATATTTAACCGAATCTATTTTCTGACATTCCAAATATTGACTCATTTTCCTTAAGTCCCGTTCATAGGAAACTTCTGTATTTAAAGAAGTCTGCTTTTCCATATGAAGATATTGAATAAACGCAACAATTTCTTCTCTCATCCTGCTAACCACCTGTTGTTCTATCATTGTCATATTTTTGTCATACTTATGTAAAAAAAATGTGCCAAGCACATTCTTTTTGAGGTGCAAACTCTATTATAATAAGAAAAAAAAAGAAATGCAATGCCTATTTTTCAAGGTTTTTCAGGGTTTTTTTGCAAAATACAATATCTCGATTTTTACTATTTATTTTTTACCATATCTTGATAAAATTTCTTAAATTTTTTTTAAAATTTAATTACATTTTCGAGCAGAATAGGGCTTATATATGCTTCAAAGGCACATCCAATTACAGTCAGTACAAGGATTAAAACTGTCGATAATCGATTGGCTCTTCTCTCACCTTCTATCTTATAGGAAGAAGGCATGCTATACCAAATGCCATATGCCATCCCATAAAAAAAGATGTGTGGGAATAAGCTCACTATAAAAAACCATATTCCCCATATACCATTTGCCAAAATTGACATAGCCACTACGGAACCAGATAATATACTGATTGCTATAGCAAATCCCACTTTAACGAGCCTTTCCGGTAATAATTTAGATATTGCCCATAAGACTGCTGCAGAACGGAGCCGTAAACATAAAATATGAATGAAATATTCTTCATAAACAATTTCCTGAAAAGTCAGTGTCACCAACGTATATCTGTTCAATATATAATTACTATTTTCTATTACGCCATCTAAAAGATTAACAAACAATACACCGCTTAAAAAAGCTAGTAAATATATCCATGTTTCTTTTTTCACACTATCATCCCGCCCGTCTAAACGTTATTACAAATCACATTCTACCTTTAACCTATGCATTTGTTCTAAAAAAAGACCTGAAATTTCAAACCTTTTCGCAATATAAAAAGACCGTTAATCCTTTGTTTATTATAAACTTAGGATTACGGTCTTTGTTGACTTTTACTGGTAATTATTTCGCAATATCTGTTACTCTGGATTCACGTATTACGTTAACTTTAATCTGTCCTGGATATTCCATTTCAGCCTCAATTTTCTTCGCAACATCACGAGCTAAGATAACCATATCTGCATCGTTGATTTGTTCCGGAACTACCATAATTCTAATCTCTCTGCCTGCCTGAATAGCAAAAGATTTATCTACTCCCTTAAATCCGTTTGAAATGTCTTCTAACTGTTTTAATCGATTTGTATATGTGTCAAGAGTCTCACGTCTTGCACCTGGTCTTGCAGCACTAATAGTATCAGCAGCCTGAACAATACAAGCAATTAATGATTCTGGTTCTACATCACCATGATGTGCTTCAACCGCATTAATAACCAGCGCTGACTCTTTGTATTTTCTACACAAATCAACACCAATCTGAATATGCGAACCCTCCATATCATGGTCAACAGATTTACCAATATCATGTAACAAACCTGCACGCTTTGCTGTTCTGACATCCAAACCCAGCTCCGCAGCTAATAAACCGGAAAGCTGTGCAACTTCGATAGAATGTTTTAATGCATTCTGTCCGTAACTTGTACGAAACTTCATTCTACCAAGTAAACGAATCAGTTCTGGATGAATTCCATGAACCCCTACTTCTAAGGTAGCTGATTCACCTTCTTCACGAATCATTGTTTCTACTTCTTTTTGTGCCTTTTCTACCATTTCTTCGATTCTAGCTGGATGAATACGTCCATCTACAATCAATT